>CAYSEY010000018.1:9026-10992 GCA_964430405.1 uncultured Candidatus Saccharibacteria bacterium | reverse complement strand
CTGGTTGTGGTCCAGAAGGTCGTGGGTTCGAGACCCATCACTCGCCCCATGTAAAAAAGCCTAGCAATGCTAGGCTTTTTTGTTGTCCTCCCATAACCTCCGAAACCAAGGCAGACTGGCCGTAGATAATACGAAGCCTATGCTCGGAACAATCGCATTCAGCCAGGCATCATTTACATTTATTATCCATAAATACAGCCCTAAAATTCGACTCTTTTATTACGCTTCTCCAGCTTATCAACACGCTCTTCAAGTGAGGCCATTACTAAAAGCTAGTTCCCTCTTTAACACTATCTACTAGCCAGGTCGATGAGGCAGCATTATAGACTATGCTCATTTCGTTCCCAACTGTGTATTGGCCACTACCATCGCGCAACTTATGAACAACGTTTGCTTGAACCTTATACTTCGCGCTATCAATCTTCTCATTTGTTAATATCCTAAAAGTAGCTGGGTAACTGTACTGTCTTGACTCTGGTGTAAGCTGATTAAAGTCATACTCTTTTTGGAATGCTTCGGTCATGTATCGACGCATCGTAGCGGCATTACCAGCAATATAAGCATTTAGATAATTTCCAACCACAGCCTCTACCGCCTTTTTATCCGCGGCGTCCTTTGCTGAAGCAGCCTGGTCAGCAGCCTGCTTAGCTTTAGTAGCTAGCTCCTTAGTTAGCAATACCCTATTCGCCTCTGTGAGCGTTTTAGGTATATTAAACACACCATCTGGCATTGTCTCCGTTAAGTACGGCGTATTATTCTTGAGATCGTCGGTTGACTCCTTGGCTGTATTGGACAAGTCGTTAAGACTATCAGCATTATCTTCGCTAAAATCATTAATATTGCTTGCGTATTTCGCACCCTCAGCGACATAATTACCAAAGTCGGCAAGGAAAATATCATAGCGTTGAGCGTCCTGCGCCTTAAACTTCAATTTTTGAGCATCAATCTCTTTGTCGCTAACGATAACTTTTAGCTTTTGCAGTTCTGCGTTATAGCTCTCGTAAGTTTCTTTACTATCTATTTTCTGGGCTAAAGCATCCACTGCGTTAGACTGCTGTACTATATCATGCCAGCCTTGAGTAATAACTTGTTTATTACTACTCTGGTTAGTAAAGTACACTCCCAAGAACACGCCACCTGCTATAGTGGCCACCCCTAAAATCACAAGAATCCAAAACCAGAACTTTTTGTATATTTTTTTCTTCGGCAACTCTTCGACTAATGGAGATTGTTCAACCTGGGGTTTTTCTTGATGAATTTCTTGATTACTGATGTCGGCTGGTTTTGCTTGTTTATGTTTCGATTCGTAGGGCATAACTACTCCTTAAGTTAATACTAACTGTGCTAATCCTAGAAATACAAAAAATCCGCCGACGTCTGTACAGGTTGTGATAAAAATTGTAGCCGAGGTAGCCGGGTCTTTGCCGAGCGATTTCATAACTAGCGGTATGACTGCACCAGCCAACGCAGCAATAAAAAGGTTGATTATCATGGCAACCGCAAGCACAAGGCCAAGCATTGGGCTCTTGTTGATAAATACCGCTACTGCAGCTACCAATACACCATTAATTGCACCGTTTATTACGCCCGCACCTACTTCTTTAGCAACATACGGAAGAGATTTTTTAAGAGTTACTTCGTGCATCACTATTCCCCTTACAGTCACGGCGAGTGTTTGAGTCGCGGCATTACCACCCATACCCGCCACAATCGGCATGTAAACCGCAAGAAGGGTTAGTTTAGAAATAGTATCCTCAAACATACCGACCACCGATGCGGCCAAGAAAGCGGTACCCAAGTTAATTATTAGCCACAACCACCTGAATCGGACCTTAGTAAGCATACCATCGAGCGCATTCTCTTCTTTGTTTACGCCAGCTAACCCATACAGGTCGTTAGCCCGTCGCTTATCAAGTAAACTCAGCAGGTCGTCAGAGTGAATTACGCCAATAATGTCTTCATTCTC
>CAYSEY010000018.1:0-9016 GCA_964430405.1 uncultured Candidatus Saccharibacteria bacterium | reverse complement strand
TCTAATACAACCACCTTGTCGTGTGGATGTTTTAAAAACGAATCAATCACTTTGTGCTCGTCGTTATCGTAACGAATATGGGGAACTCGTTTAGTATGGGAGTCAATCTTTTCTTTGCCTTTATGCAGAGCTAACACATGGCCTGGTAACTCACCAACCAATTTACCCTGATCAACAACAAGAATTGAAGGAAATTTACCCGTACGCTTTTCGTGCTCTTCGATATCCTTAGACAGATCCTCAAAGTGCATACCTGGAGTTGCTACGATATAATCCAAGTTCATCAGTCCTGCAGCGGTCTTCGGGTTAAAGCTTAGAAGTAACTCAACCTTTTCCTTTACGTCGCCATTAAGCTGTAAAGTAATATGCTTGGCGCGACGCTTCGACAGCTCCTGAAGCAAGTCGGTAGCCTTATCCGGATCTAAAGTATTCAATATAGCGATGAGTTCGTTATTATGTAACCCATGCATGATATCGTGACGAGTCTGTTTTGGTAGCGCCAGCAATATAAAACCTTTTTGCGAATCTTCAACGTCTCTGAACGTATCTAATTTACGGTGTCGGCTTCTCTTTATTCCTTCAATAATTTCAGGGTCTGCAACTGTAGAAGTCATAGATCATATTATAGAGCTTATGCCATATAATTCACAGAGTTACTTCTTATTGCGAACGGCTCTTTTAAACTGTTCCCCAGGCTTAAACTTTGGCAACATCATTCCGTCTATCTTGATAGCTTTTTTTGTTACCGGATTAATACCATTGCGAGATTTTCGATGTGTAACATGAAAAGTGCCAAATCCACTTATCAATACCTTATCGCCATCTTTAACCTCGTTAACTATCGTATCGAGCATAACATCCATAATCTGTTCAATCTGTTTTTTGGATACACGTGTTTTATTGGCAATTTCTTGAACTAAGTCAGGTTTTATCATAATTCTAGTTTACATCAACTTGGTGCAAAATTTGCTCAATACTCTTAGCTTTTCCGTCTTTACCAACATCAATTAGAACTGAACTAAATTGTACAATGCCCGTCGTTGGCCAATCGAATTTATTTGGTAACTGATTTAACCAACGTTCGATGATTATCTCCTTCTTAACACCAAGCACGCTATCGATCGGCCCTGTCATACCCACATCGCTGATATGGGCAGTTCCGCCGGGTAACACCCTGGCATCAGCAGTGCTTACATGAATATGGCTACCCACTACCCCACTTACCTTTCCGTCGAGATAGAAACCGATTGCTACCTTCTCGCTACTTAGATCGCCATGAAAATCCACAATAGCCGCCGATAGCTTTTCGTCTTTGGTTTCTTCTAGAATACCGTCTATCACCTTGAGCGGATGATCGAGCTGTGGTCCATTAAAAGTTTGGCCTAGAACATTTATAACCAATATATTACCAAAAGGCGTTTCAGCAATCTGCCAACCTCTGCCAGGAGTATTACCCGGATAGTTTGCTGGGCGAATAATATTGCTCTTAGGGTCACTCATAAGTTCCACGCCTTCGCGTTTTTTAAAGCTATGATTGCCGCCTGTGAAGAAATCCACGCCTGCATCTTGCATTTCTCTAATCGATTTTGGGGTGACGCCGTTTCCTGTACTCATGTTCTCGGATTGGGCAATTACAAAATCAATCTGCTTTTCAATTTTTAAGTCTGGTAGTACTTGCGAAACAGCTCGTCTACCGATCTTGGCAACAATATCGCCAATATATAGAATCTTCATTTAGATTTACTTTCTAGATTGCTTTTCAACCAAGCTTGCGCGTCATAACTAATTCTCGCCATTGGCACAGCAGTTAGAACAAAGGTATCATAACTGTGATTAGTTTTCAGCAAACTCTCGACCTTATCGAATAATTCTTCAGCACTTTCCATTACTAACATAGTCTCATTTGCTTTCTCTATACTTCCCTCCCACCAATACGTAGAATTTACGGGGACTTTTTTTACGCAAGCAATTAATCTCTCTTTCAAAAGCAGTTCTATCAGCAAGTCTGCCTCTTTAGAATCACATGTTAAATATAAATAGCAAAAGTTCATTACTTGGCGTATTCTTCGGCTCTAGTTTCTCTAATAATGTTAACCTTAATTGTTCCGGGGTACTTTAAGGTTGCTTCAATCTTAGTGGCAACATCGCGAGCCATTTTAATCGCGGTTAAATCATCAATTTCCTCAGGCTTAACAAACACGCGGATTTCACGGCCCGCACTTACTGCATAGCTCTTTTGTATTCCACTAAAGGCATTTGCAACGTTTTCTAAATCTGTCATACGTTTCACGTAGTTTTCTAATTTATCTCCACGAGCACCAGGTCTCCCGCCACTCAAAGCATCTACTACACGCACTATCAGTGCCTCTGGCGTCGTGGCTTCAATATCGTCATGGTGCGCTTCGGCAGCATGAGTTGTAGCCTCGTCGAAGCCAGCCTTACGCATCAAGTCGCCAGTTATGTGGTGGTGTTTTCCTTCGATCTCATGACTTACAGCTTTACCGAGATCATGTAGATAGGCTGCCGTACGACTCACCTGAATATCGGCTCCAATCTCTTCGGCAATCATCGCGGCCAAATGTGCCATCTCCACGGAATGATGCAAGACATTTTGGCTATAGCTAGTACGATACTTCAACATACCCATAGTCTTATTAATTTCTGGTGGTAAGCCAACGACTTTTGCCTCACGGGCTGCTTGCTCTCCAGCCTTTTTGATTTCTTCGTCAATCTCTTTTTCGACTTTATGTACAACCTCTTCGATTCGGGCAGGGTGGATACGTCCGTCAGCAATAAGATTCTCTAACGATCGCTTTGCTATTTGTCTACGAATCGGATTGAATCCCGAGATAGTAATGACACCTGGACTTTCATCGATTATTACCTCGACACCAGTTAGTCGCTCCAGGGTTTGAATATTGCGACCTTCTTTACCAATTATTCGACCTTTTATTTCGTCACTAGGAATCTCAACCGTACTTATAGTTCGTTCAGTTGCAGTTCCGGTTGCAAGCCTCTCCATAGCCTGTGTCATAATCTCTTTGGCATCTTCATCGGCATTTTCTGTTGCGTCACGTTTGCGCTTTTCAATATATTCAACCAAGTCATTTTTAATATCGCGCTCGGTCATTTCCATGAGCTTCTTCTGAGCATCTTCTTTTTTGAGTTTAGCAATCTTTTCAAGATTCTGTTCTTGTCGTGTTCTAATTGCCCGGATTTCTTCCTTTATCGCTTCAATCTCCTTCTCGTCCCGATTCAGCGCCTCGGTGCGCTTCTCTATTTGATCTAACTTGCTATCAAGCAAAGCTTCTCGATCTGCAACGCGCTTGTCTGATGCATCAAGCTTTTCTCGTCGCTCACGTTCTTCTTTTTTTGCCTCATCAGCAATTCTGATCGACTCTTCCTTTGATTCTAGTATCTTCTTCTTAGCTTCCTCTTTAGCGTCCTCAAGCAGCTTTTTAGCCTTATTCTCAGCATCGCCAGCTTTGCGTTTTGAAATTACTGTACTCGCTCCATAACCAATACTCCCGCCCACTATCAGAGCAAGGATTGCATAAATTAATATCATAAACTCCTACCTTTCTAAGTAGTTGTTTTCACCTGTATGTAAGTAAAAACGTGTTATCAAAAATTAAAAACAAAGACAAAAATAGTCTAATACTATTAAACCTCTATTTGGCCTTATCTTCAAGCGGAAGCTATTTGCTAGGAGTAGTAATATTTGGCTCAGAATCATACTTTGGTACAACAAGCGATCCAGGTTCAGCCATACCAGCTTTTCTTTCACCAATACTCAGCCAATCCAAGCCGGTGGCTGAAACAACTGGTACACTTAAGCTATAAGCCAAGCTATTAGCAACTGTGGTACCAATTCGCAAGCCAGTGAATGATCCTTTCCCCGTAAATATGACGATACCCGAGATGTCGCTTAGTTTGACACTAGAGCGCTCCAAAATCTCGTCAATTTTGATCAGTAGGGTGTTGGCGAGTTCGCGATGCGCTTGCCAACGAATCTCATCGACTACCTTGCCACCCAATAATAGATATAGCTCTGCTTCAGGCTTATCGGTGCGCATCGCTAATATCACTTTGCTAATTCCTTAATTATTTCTGAAGGTTTTGTACCTTTTGCCATAAACACATACTTACGCTCAGTATCTGATATGTAATGACATTCTATGGTGAGCTTGTCCGCATCGCCAAGCTTTGTGAAATGATCTGCCCATTCTGTGCACACTATCGTGTTTGAATCTTCTAAACATTCCAGCAATTCATTTAAGACAATCTCGTCATCGCTCAATCGGTACAAGTCAAAATGTTCTAATTTCAATCCTTTAGGAGATTGATAGCTACGATGAATGTTAAATGTCGGGCTAGTAACCGTTTGGCTTATTCCAATTCCTCGCGCTATGGATTTTACGAGAGCTGTTTTGCCACCACCTAAATCACCCACCAACTCAATAAGCATTGGTGGATGAATAAGCTTAGCTAGCCTTTCCCCTAATTCCGAGCTTTGCTCCAAGCTTTTTGAAGAATATGTGTATTTCGGTTCTGTATTCATAAATTCCATAACCTATGGTAACTGCTCCTATCCCTACAAGCAACCAACTCCACCATTGCGAAGATTGGGACTGAGACTCTTTAGCCTCAAGTGTCGGCTGGGAACCGGCTGAGTTAGCCGTAGTACTTTTCAGCTTATTAGCCTTCGGCTTTGCTGTTGATTTTTTCGCTGCAGCTTTCTTTTTGGTTGTAGCTTTCTTCACGCTTTCTACACTACCTGCCGCACTAGTATCAATATAGATAGTTGCATTGGAGGCATTGGGTGTCGCCTCAACGGCCCACTGCCAGCTGCCAGAACTATTGATCCAACTTAATCCCTCCTCGGCAACACCATAATTTATAGACTCATCTACCACCTGGCCATTAGGATCTATCAACCGAACACTGTCACCACTATTGTTTAAAGTAATCTTTGTGTCCGTGACAAAGAATGCCGAACGTCCATTCGGATCAACAGCCATTCCCTTAATAATAAACTCAGCACCGCCCTCGTCACTGAGTTTCCACCCGGCTAAATCGACTGCAAAACCATTGGGGTTATATATTTCTATAAACTCGTCGACCGAGTCTGTTTGGGGGCTTGCAGGATCAGGAAAAACTTCACTAAGCTGTAGCTTTGGATAATTCTGAACCAGCTGGTCTTCTTCTACAACTTCTTGTGCTGGAAAAGTACCCGGAGTGGGAGTGTTGGTAATATCAAAGTCATTGAAGTTATTATCAGAAGATTGCATTAGCGAAATACTAAAATCATAAAGTCTGTACATACTCTGGCCCTGCTGGGATTCGCTAGCAGAGACCCCAAGCGGCGCATTAGCACTCCCCCAGCCAAATTGATCCATTACGTTACCACTACCATCCCTCAGCTGAACACTTCCTCCACTTTGTGACAAGCCACTAGAATATTGGGTGTCGCCTTCTATGTTGGCGACAAAAGTCCAGAATTCATCCCCTTGTAGTTTGGATCCGTCGGTAACTGTAGCTTTCTTACTCCACGAAGACCCCGCTGCTGATTTGTAGTACAAACCCCAACCACTAATATCCAAATCTTGATTTGTGGTGTTGTAGATCTCCACAAATTCTTCACTGGCAGAGTTGGCACTACCAGTCTGCACTTCGGTAATAAGAATTGGCCTCTGTATTGCCGATACAAAAGTCGTCGGTACAAAAACTGCGATCATTACCAGTATTAAGCTAGGAACCACCCTCTTCATGACGACATTCTAAAAAAGTCGTAAAAAAATGGCAAGCATAGCTTTGTTCAACAGCTTGACCGGTCAAACTTAAGAGTTATACAATGACTAGCATAAAGTAATGAGTTTTAGAGGATTCAGAATAAATAAGACAAATACTGGCTTCACTATTCTAGAAGTTGTGGTTGTAGTTGTGGTAGCAGCGTTCTTTTTAGCACTCATAGTTCCAGGTCTAATCAATGGTCCTTCTCGGGCCCGTGATGCTACACGTAAAAGTGATTTGAGAGTAATAAAAGCTTCTTTAGAAAATTACTACAACGAAAAGGGCTCCTACCCAGCGAAGCTCAATGAGCTAGAAGCAGGGGCTACGCCTTTTATTAAGCAACTCCCCAAAGACCCAAAAACTGGCGCTGAGTATACTTATGTAGTTTTTGGTAATCCACCAAATAGCTTCTACTTGCAAGCTACCCTTGAAAACAAGAATGATCCAGACCTAAAGAATGTCGGTAGCGACCCAAGCAAAGGAATATACCAAGTTAATAGCTCGAATTAATAGTTTGGCATATGAGTTTTGCGAATCTCTAATATGTAGTGTTCTATCTCGTATGGGTTTGGAACATAATCAAAGACAAAGTTAGCTCTCTCTCCTGCCGTTTGAATAACAACTGTTCCGTACTGAAAAAAGGTCTGAACGGGGCCTTTAATTGAAGCGCTAATATCTTGAATTTCTTCTAACCTTAAAGTAGACACAGTCTGATTAAATAGACCTATCTGATCTATGTCTACTATATGCTGGTTCGTAATAATGATCTTATTGCGACGCCATATCCAAAAGGTGCCAAGCAATAAGAAGAAAATAAAAGCTAACAGGCCAAATCCAATAATACTTACAACCCACTGGGGAATACTACCGGTGAGTTGTTGAGAATTCTGGTTATAAAAGATGATCCCAACAAAAGCTGCAATCAAAACAAGCACCATCGCTATCAGTATAGGTGCAATAGCCATTATATGTTTATAAATTACCCTTTGGGTGATTTCGTCCTGGGGCTGCCCTGGATAAACAGTTTCTGGGCTTAGATGAGGCATATACGTAGTTTAACCTAATTTATCTGGTTAAAAAAGAGGCTTTTGGCCCAATAGCTCGGGTGGTTCTAACCCCAGGTGTCTGTACCCACCGGTCGTTACTCTTCTTCCGCGATTAGTTCTCTCTAAAAATCCGACTTGCATTAGGTATGGCTCATAAACATCCTCAATCGTTTGGCGCTCTTCACCTGTGGCTGCTGCTACAGCACTCACCCCCACAGGACCACCCGCGTACTTACTAATAATTGTTTCTAATATCCTTCTGTCTGACTGCTCTAAACCCTTATTGTCGATCTCTAGGATTGCAAGGGTCTCTGTAAGAGCCTCGGTATTTACTGTGTCATCACCGTGCACCTGAGCCCAGTCCCTAACCCTTTTTAACAAACGATTGGCAATACGTGGTGTTAATCGTGATCGTTTAGACATATCTATAAGTGCCTGTTGGTCTATCTCAATTTCCATTAACTTAGCAGACCTTTTTAGTATTTTCTCAATTTCCTTTTCTTGGTAATAATCAAGTCTGTTCACGATGCCAAATCGATCACGCAAAGGAGATGATAGTGCCCCAAAGCGAGTAGTTGCGCCAATTAATGTAAACTTTGGCAGATCCAAACGCAAATTCTGTGCCGATGGACCTTTACCTAGCATAATGTCAATCACATAATCCTCCATTGCAGAATAAAGTATCTCCTCAACACTGCGTGGCAACCGATGGATCTCATCAATAAATAGAATGTCTCCATCTTCCAAGCTAGTGAGTAACGAAGCTAAATCCGCCGCTCTCTCTACTGCAGGCCCGCTAGTTAATCGTAGGTTGCCACTTAGTTCACCGGCAATTACATGGGCCAAGGTTGTCTTGCCTAGGCCAGGAGGACCGTATAGCAAGATATGATCGAGTGATTCTTGACGCTTTTTCGCTGCCTCAATAGCTACTTTTAGGCCTTTTTTAATTTGCTCTTGGCCGACATATTGATCAAAAGTTTTTGGTCGCAAGCTTTGCTCAAACACCTCTTCTTGAACTTCTAGTTCATCTGGCAATTCTATATCTTCTTGGCGCTCGATCATTTCTTAACCCCTTTTAAGCCAAGCTTAATTCTCTCTTGAGTCGTCAAGTTCGGATCTACACCAGTTAACGCAGCCTTAGCATCTCGGGCTGAATAACCCAGGGTGGTCAGCGCCAAGAATGCCTGATCTTCAACATCAATCTCCTTTTCCTCTGTATCTACAAGCTTACCCTTTAACTCCAATATGATCCGTTGCGCAGTTTTCTTTCCGATACCTGAAACACTACTAAATATTGAGATCTCATCATTTAGTATGGCTTTCTGAACGTCGCGACTTTCATGCGCAGAAAGAATTGCCAAAGCCGCCTTAGGTCCCACACCATTTACACTCGTTAACCGGTAGTACATTGAACGGGTTTCGGAATTTGCAAAACCAAAAAGAGTATACTCATCTTCTTTAACGTGCTCAGCAATATAAAAAGTAAAGTTGTCGCCCTCTGTTATCGATATCAAAACATTCGCTGGAACAATAATTTCATAGCCAATACCAGAGTTATCGACCACTACTCTATCAACATCTTTTTCTATTACTTTACCAGTTAGGCGCGCAATCATAGCTTAATTATACCAGCCAACGGAACAAATGCCGAACAGCCGAGCTAATATAAATATCTATCTGCATTTCGAAAATAATAATAGACTTTGTAATATTGATTTTATTGTGACAAAGCATAGCCATAGCTACGCTGCGGAGCAAAAAATCGATAATACAAATTTTGTATTTTATTTGCAGACCAAAGAGATATTTATATTAGCTCGATTACTTACGCTTACGCAACCTTCTACGAACCGAGCGGAATATCCCGACAATCGCAGAAATGACGAGTATAACAAATAAGCCAAATAGTACATAAATAATTATCTGTAATAGGTCGCAATTATTGGAGCAAGTGTAGCTCAAGCCAAAAAACGGAACAGTTATCATAACAATTATTATACTCCATTAATCGTAGCGCTATGACAAATAGCTACGGCTAAGGCATCCGCCGCATCATCCGGTTTTGGTATTGTTTGTAATTTCAGAATCTTCTTAACCATCTCTTGTACCTGCCTCTTGTCGGCCTGGCCGTATCCAGTTACCGACATTTTTACCTGCAATGGCGTATATTCGGCAAT
>CAYSEY010000017.1:2383-11272 GCA_964430405.1 uncultured Candidatus Saccharibacteria bacterium | reverse complement strand
GGGAGCAGGTGGTCAGCCGCGACCGATCAGCGCGTCGAACGCGCCGCCGTCACCACGGAGGACACCGACGAACATCGGCATGTGGTCCTCCTTGAAGGTGACGCTGTCGGACTCGATGATGGCGCTGAGCGCGTCGTTGGTGATGACCTTGAGGGCGAAGCTGACGAAGTCCGCCGCGACGATCTTGGCCACCCACGCGCGCACCAGCTCGGAGTCGACGGCGAAGCTCGATGTCGTTGCCCAACACCTCGAGCTCGATCAGGGTCTCGGCGCGGGTCTCGCCCTCGCCGACCTCGATCTGGTCCTGGATGGTGTTGAGCGCCGGCACCACGTCGTGGTTGATGAGGCTCATCGCCTTGCCGAAGACCTGGTCGAGCTTGCGCTCGGCGTCGTCGCTGCTGGCGGCCGGACCGGTGATGATCAGCTTGATGTCGAGCTGTCCGTTGCTGAACGGGATGGAAGTGGTACGATCCACGATTTCCTTTCTCCTAGCTGAGAGGGTATATCCCTCCTTTGCACTTCGTGCACCAGATAGGATTCAAATTGACTTATAAAATCAACTTAAATCCCACCTGGTGAATGTAAATTTACACCTGAATATTTAATTCAGAAGCTTGGATACTATAGTACAATATTTGAGCTTTGTCAATAACTTTTCGGGGTTATTTTTAACCAGCCATATCGTATTTCTTAAGTTCTTTCTTGCCTTCTTCTGTCTGACTAAGAGTTTGTAACTTGAGTAGTTCGGCGTAAATACCCTTGCCTTTGGCTAGTTCTGCCGGGGTTCCAACCTCTATTACTCGGCCCTTTCGTAAACCAACTATGGTATCGACGTTCTGGATAGTACTCAAGCGATGAGCAATAATTAACGTCGTACGGTCTTTCATAAGATGTTCTAGAGCCTGCTGTACTTCGTGCTCTGCCTTACTATCTAAGCTGCTAGTAGCTTCATCTAGTATCAGAATAGGTGGATTTTTAACAATTGCTCTGGCAATAGCTAGTCGTTGTTTTTGCCCACCACTTAGCTTAACTCCACGCTCACCTATTTGTGTGTCAAAGCCCTTAGGCAGCTTTTTAATAAAATCATAGGCGTTGGCAGCTTTAGCAGCAGCTATCAGTTCTTTCTCACTAGCGGTTTGACGGCTGTAGCAAATGTTTTCTTTTACTGTGCCCGAAAACAACAAGGGCTCCTGGAAAACAACACCAACTGATTCGCGCAAGCTCTTTTGTGTAACAGAGTTAATATCTTGCCCATCAATAGTTATTTGACCCGATCCAACCTCATAAAACCGTAGCATAAGGTTAGCCAGAGTACTCTTGCCTTCTCCTGATTCACCTACCAGGGCGAGTTTTTTACCAGGCTCTATCGTAAAACTAATATCGGTCAGTACTTTACTGCCCTTTTCGTACGAGAAATCGACGTTATGATATTCAACTTTACTACTAGTAACTTTGAGCTTTTTAGCATTTTCTACATCAGTAATATCCGCCTTCAAGTTCATAATTTCAAAGTAATCTCGACTTCCAGCACTTGCCCGTTGAAGGGCATCAACAATAAAGCTACTACCAAATAGCGGGAACTCAGCCTGAACCACCAATGTAATTAGCAGCACGACCGTACCAATGCTGTATTGACCCTGGATTGCTTGCCATATAATTACGGCGTAAATTCCAAAGAACACCACATTTAAAATAAGTCTGCGTATTACATCGTAGCGATGCCACTGCTTAGATTGCCCTTTGGTTTGTCGCTCAATTGCTCGTCTACGTTGCCCAAAGAAACTGAGCTCCCTAAGCTCCGTAACAAACGACTTAACCACTCGAACTTGTGAAATACTTTCTATAAACCGACCATTAGCTATATCCATATCAGCATTAATGCCCTCTTGGTGTTTCTGCCAGGCTTTACTGCTTAAGTGAGTAATCCATATATAGGTAGGGAATATCACTACTAGTAGTAACGCCACCGGCCAAGAATAATACGCTATAACTATCAACGTAATGGCAGTAGTCAAAAAGAACTGAACAAAGGCATTGCTAAGCGTTTGCATTAGCGTACTGACGGTAGTTATGGAGCGCTCCAGACGAGCCGTGATTTTGCCTGTTATCTCGTTATCGTAAAAGCTAATGGGTAGCTCCATAAGATGAGTGAAGTATCGCTCCGAAAGCAAACTATTGAGCTTAACAGCCATATTATCGCCAAAGTAGCCATTAATATTTGATACGAAAGTTATAACTACATTTACAACCAACATCATTACTAAGATCACAACAAAGTATTCGTTACTGACCGATCCGCCAGTTAATTTAGTAGTTAGACCATCGATCAACCCCTTGGTTAAAAAAGGCGTAGCTAAAGCTAAAAGAGACAAAATAATAACAAAAAAGCCTATCACCGCATAGTAAGGCCACAGCTTTGCAGAGTATTTAATTATCTTTAGCATCTCACGCATGTTATTACATTATAGCAAGCGAAAGGCCCCTCGAATACTCGAAGGGCCTTAATTGCGTTCGCTATTGATTGGGTCAGCCAGGCCGTAGCCATGATCGAACTTGACTATATCCACCCAACGCCAAACGCGGTACTCGGTCAGCGGATCCATATAGCTGAGCTTTGCTCGGGTGGCGTTAGAGTTGACGTCACAGATGTTGTAGCCCTGTGAGCGCAACTCCACAAACATCCGTTCGCGCTTGGCTCGATTACGGCGCTTCCAATAGTCAGAAGCTCGCCAGATCGAGGCCGCTACAATCATAACGGCAACGGAACACCAATACACGGCAAAGACTAGCTGGAAGCCACTCATGGTTCTCCCCACCTAGAGCCAGGGGGGTGTTTTGTTGTCTCGCAGTCCTCATTCGGCTTTTGCCAAATCCACTGCTTGGTTTCGAGCCTGTAGACGAAGTTCATCACGATCATCGGCAAAAGGATGATCATGCCGACGCCGACAGAAAGTACCTGCCAGCTTTCAAGGCTGGTATTCATAATTCACTCCTCAGTGATCGTCTGGGTCTGGCCCCAAGTCCTCTTTGGGATAAAGGTGCGCAAACAGCAGTAGCGCTCCCACCCCGATAGTCAGGAACAAAAGTAGCGGCCAGTCACTTGTGGTCATCAACTGCACTCTCCTCGCTTCGAATCGATGGACTTGGCAAGTGCAATAGCACGCGCCATATGGCAAAGAAGCTTAGGCCAAGCATCAAATTCATCAATGCTGTAGCCTGAAACCAAGGCATATCTGGATCACGCAGTAGTGCTGCTGCAGCTATCATCATCACCCCTCCCAGGGCAATAAAGCAGGTAACCGCAGCTCTGTGCTGATTTCGTGCTTCAGCACGAATGCCAAGCGCGATCCCTGTAACCGACACTGCCAGGCCGGCAGCAAAGGCCAACCAGAAGTGTGTGGAACCGGACAATATTAACCTCCAGGGTGCGTTTCGAACCCTATGGTTATACCACTTTTAATCTGTAATTTCAATTATTGCTGAAGCTGTTCTTGCTGTTCGGGAGTAACTGGAGTTTGGGGTTGAATATCGCCAGCTGAGCCTGTACTTCCTTGAGGGGATGGTGAAGACTGCTGTGGATTCGATCCATCTTCCCCGGTAGTAGGCTGTAGGCTATCCGGATTGCCAGGCTGTACTTTAAGTAAGTCCTCTTGGCCAACAGAATCAGTAACATCATCACGAGCCTCGTTGGCTTGGTTTGCAAGCACTAGAATTGCAATTAATAACACCCCCGCAATAGCTAATAAAATAAATGTCAGATACTTTCGACTGTCGGAATCTACCGCGGTCTTAGCGGTACTAGCTTTTGACTCGGTTACTTTATGACTCTTCTTGGCATTAGGAGCCTTAACTGGCTTTTTGGCAACCGTCTGTTTAGCTACTTTAGCTTTATTGCTTTTCTTATGCTTCTTTTTAGACTTTTTCTTGGCCATGATTCCCTCGGTTTAAGTTATGTCACCATTGTAACACGACACAATTTATTCAAATATGGACTTTTTTATGCTATAACCTATTTACTCGTACCAAAGCCAATCTGGAGGAGATATGGCAAAAAAGATAAAACCCAAGGCCCTTCCAAGCCCACCTCCCCGGCCTGTTGCTGCTACCGTCGGGGGTAAGTTCGTATCACATCGTGATGCCAATATGCGAGCTCAACACTTCCTGTTCGATGCCGACCAGTTCGATGCGAGTGTTCGCGACGACCTGATCGCACTCGAGACTCTCCTGGCTCTTAACCGAGGAGCTCGCATCGATGAGGACTTCGAATATCGCACCAGCATTTTTGATGGTGACATAGACAACATCCTACTGCACCTGCAGTGGCTTGCCAGCCAGAGCCATCGTTTAGTGAGCGAGAATGTCTTGGTCGTATCTGCGGCATTCGGACTGACTACGAGAGCAACTCTGGTAGTGCCAACTCCGAACAACGAACCCGATGGCACCGTGCTGCAAAGCTGGTGCATGATTGGCAAATGCCGATCAGTATGGTCACGTTCTCACTGGTCGACCCGACCGACCCCACGACGCGCGATGTCCGTCTGGTGGTGCCAAGCAAACCAGAGAGCGTCTACAATACCATGGCACTACAAATGTGGCGCCAGACCATTGAAGCGCTCTAGTAATACCAAACGCCCCGTCAATATCGACGGGGCGTTGTAATTTGTTGTGTAATTATACTAATTATGGTATTATTGTACAAAGCAAATGGCCAGAGTAGCAAGTGCTCAGGCTATTATTTTTTACCCATAAATTTATGATTGAGCCAAATAACATCCGAAACATCGCTATTATCGCCCACGTCGACCATGGAAAAACAACCTTGGTAGACGGCCTATTAAAGCAATCCCATGCGTTTCGTGACAATCAAGCTGAAATGAGTCAGACAACTATACTAGATACCGGCGATCTAGAACGCGAACGAGGTATTACTATCTCAGCCAAACAAACTGCCGTACAGTACGGGGATACCAAAATTAACATTATCGATACGCCCGGACACGCCGACTTTAGTGGTGAGGTTGAACGAACCCTTAATATGGCCGACGGGGTATTGCTGATTGTCGACGCCCAAGAAGGGCCAATGCCTCAGACCAAGTTTGTTCTTCAAAAAGCCCTTGAGCTAGGTCTTAAGCCAGTTGTGGTAATCAATAAAATCGATAAACGCGATGCGCGAATTAAAGAGGTTGAAGACGAGGTTAGTAATCTCTTTTTAGACTTAGCCACTACCGATGATCAGCTGGATTTTCCAATTTATTACGCGATAGGCCGAGATGGTGTAGCTTGGAGCGAGATCCCTGAAGATATGACCATAACAGCTGATCTGACACCAATTTTTGAAGCAATCCTAAATCACATACCAGCCCCTACGGCAGATATTGAAGCGCCACTACAAATGCTAGTTACCGCCCTCGATTGGGATAATTTTCAGGGCAAATACTGCATAGGCCGATTGCGTCGAGGTAAAGTAAAGCCCGGACAAGACATTGCATTAATTCTACCCGATGGTAGTCAGAAGAAAGCTAAGATTGAGAAGGTTTTTGTAAATAGTGGCTTGGACCGCAAAGAAGTAGAATCCGCCAATGCAGGAGATATCGTGGCTTTAACAGGCATAGATGGTGGCCAAATTGGTGCCACCATAGCCGATCCCGCCAATCCAGAGGCACTTGAAGCCATGCAGATCGCCCCACCGACCCTTCAGATAGCTATTGGTCCTAATACCTCGCCTTTTGCGGGTAAAGAAGGCTCTCAAACCACCTCCCGTCAGATTGCTGCTCGTTTGCATAAGGAACTAGAAACTAACGTCGGATTATTGGTTGATGAACGAGATACACAATTCTTAGTATCAGGTCGTGGAGAACTACACCTTTCGGTACTTATCGAAACCATGCGCCGAGAAGGATTCGAACTAGAAGTTGGACGCCCACAAGTAATTACCAAAGAAGAAGATGGACAAACGCTAGAACCAATTGAAGAACTGACCGTTGAAGTACCAGACGAATACGCTGGAACTATCCAAAGCGAGCTAGGACAAAGACGAGCAACTATTAAAGATCAGCGGCCAACCACCAAAAACACCACCGAACTTATTTACGAACTCCCCACTCGCACATTATTAGGATTAAGAAATATCTTGCTAACAGCCACAAAAGGAACCGTAATAATGAACAGCCTTTCTATCGGCTACGCTCCCGTAACCCCAGCCATGCAACAACTCCGCAAGGGTGCATTAATTGCGGCCGAAAATGGAACAGCCACGCCTTATAGCTTACAAACTGTCGAGGCTCGCGGTACCGCTTATATAGGACCAGGTACGAAGGTATATACCGGCATGGTGATTGGGCTTAATTCTCGCACCGAAGACATGGAAATTAATGTTGCAAAAGAAAAGAAGTTGACCAATGTTCGCGCCAGCGGTTCGGATGACGCCATTAAACTCTCGCCATTTACCAATCTAAGCCTTGAGCAAGCCCTAGACTTTATTGAAAACGACGAACTTCTAGAGGTGACTCCAGAATCAATACGAATCCGCAAAAAATACTTGAGTCCGCACGAACGCAAAAAGCATCAAAACAGGTTCGATTGAACCATTTCGATTAACCAGACATTACAAAACATCGTTTATAGATCTGAATGTGGTATCTTCTTGTATAGAGTAAGCATCAGCGTACTTACAACAAATATACTTATTGAGGTTATGGCCGATAGCAAGCAATACTGGCACCAAGCCTTTAGTACAAAAGCCTGCAAATAGAGCAAGTACAAGGTAGATATCAACCCAACCGTAGCCCAAATATTTAATACCCAATGGTAGGTTTTTTGAGTTAAAAAATGTACTGCCAAAACTAAAACAACAAAATAAAAGATTACTCCAAATAGCGCCACCGGAATTCCAAAAACAAGTGCATAGTCACTACTTAATACCTTATCGCAACCCTGGCTAATAGAGCATATTACACTCGATTTGCCGTAATGTTTAACAGTTAAATACCCGGCATCAGTTAAGCCGACCATAGCCAAGATGACTAGAATAATATTCAATATTCTGAACTTGATGTTAGTCATTTTAATAAAATCCCTCGGTATAAATTTGTTCTTCGACAATCCCGTGCCGTGTCATATCTTTCCACAATGTGCGTACAAAATCAATTGATCCGCACAAAAAATACTCCGGTTGTTTGTATTTTTGTGAATAAGTTAAAATATCTTGGGCGCTTATTCGTCGTGGTTGAATTGTATTATCTTTAACTGGTTCGCGCGTAACGAAGTAATTGGCTTTAAGAATATTTCTATCTACCAACTCGTCGAAGTGATCTTTGAATATTAGATCCGTTAGGGTTCGCGCGCTATAAAGCAGATGCATAGCTCGAGCTGGTGAATTTTTTGCGTTGTGGGTAATCATGGATCTAAATGGTGCAATACCAATTCCGCCAGCAATCATCACCATAGGCGCAATCTCGGCCTCGCTGTAAAAAAAGCCATATGGCAACGAAGCTCTAATAACCGAACCTGGACGGAGGCCACAAAGCATATTCGAAAACTCCCCTATTTTCTTAACCGTAATATTCAAATACTGCTCATGTGGAGCACTCGATATACTATAGGCCTTGCCTTCAACAACCTTCGAGTCGTCGTAATATACCGTAATAAATTGGCCAGGCAAAAAATCTGGCTTGAGCTTATTAACCGGCAACAAGCTCAGACAATCTACATCACTACTAAGCCGAGTTTTATTATAAACTTTGTACTTAACAAAGTTATTTGACATGGTTGTTTTCGTAATCCTTAATAGCTTCGCGCAGAGCCAAGTGACCCAATACCGAGCAGTGGTATTTGATATCTGGAAGTCCGCCAAGCCTATCAATAATAGCCTCGGCACTAACCTTTTTGGCTTTATCAATTTCCATACCGCCTTTTTCGGTAACCATCACCGAAAGCATCGAGGTGCTGGCAATAGCACTGGCACAACCAAAGGTACGCCATTTGCATTCATATATTCGACCCTTTTTAATCTTTAACCACAAAGCCATCATATCGCCACAAGCGGGGCTACCCACTATACCAATACAATCCGATTGATAGTTTTGCTCATCTACCAATAAATTGCGCGGATTTAGGAAATGATCTTTTACGATATCGCTGTATAGCCAATTGGTTTGTTGACTTTTACAACTTACAACATCGGCTTTGCTAGTTAGCTTTTTCATTTTACTTTTAATCCAATACTGGTAATGGACCGTAGCTTACTAACCGCCTCGATAAGCTTACCAAGTGTGTAGTCTAGGTCTTGAGCGGTGGTGTCTCGGCCTAATGAAAATCGAATACTGCCATGCGCAAGCTCGGCACTACTGCCTGTTGCAATTAATACGTGTGATGGTTTCAGATCGCGCGAAGAACAGGCCGAGCCGGTGGAAACACAAATACCGGCTTGATCCAATATTAGTAATAGAGCCTCGCCCTCGATGTCTGCAAAAGATATGTTGATATTATTCGGCAAGCGTTTAGTGGGATGGCCATTAAGGGTAGTACCTGTTATAGAACTTTTTATAGTAGCTATAAATTCATCTCGCAAATTAATTAGTCGACTGGACTCTTGTTGGCGCATGGTTTCGTTTGATTTTAACGCTACCCAAAAACCCTCAACAGCAGATGTGTTTTCGGTGCCGGCTCTAAAGCCATATTCTTGATGCCCCCCATTAATTAGTGGTGTTAATGCCACTGAGTTGTTTTTATACAACACCCCAACTCCACGCGGCCCGTAGATTTTGGAGCCGTTAAGACTTAGCATATCCACAGCTAATTGTTTTGTATCAATTTTAAGAGCTCCAACCGCCTGGCAGACATCGGTATGAAAAACAATATTGGAATTATATGACTTTACTAGTTTTGCCA
>CAYSEY010000017.1:0-2373 GCA_964430405.1 uncultured Candidatus Saccharibacteria bacterium | reverse complement strand
TGCCAATTTCATTATTGGCATACATAACGCTGACCAATATTGTGTCATCACGCAACAGCCTACCTAATAATTTTTTGTCTATTAGTCCTTTGCTGTTTACGGGTATCTGCTCCACATCGAAACCAGCGCTCTTCAGACGGTCAGCCGAGCGCAATACCGAAGGGTGTTCGATAGCCGAAACCAATATATGTTTACCCCGGTTTTGATTTGCCAATGCACAACCAATAATTGCCAAATTATTTGACTCACTGCCACTGCTAGAAAAAATAACTTCCGATGAATTGCAATTGAGCAACTTCGCCACTCCCTCGCGACATTGTTCTAGTTTTTGTTTTGCCAACCTAGCCGGCTCGTGGATAGACCCCGGATTAGCAAAATAACCAACTTGGTGTTGTTGCATAGCTAGCATTACTTCCGCAGATGGCACGGTAGCAGCGGCGTTATCTAAATATATATAACGCCTAGCGGACACCACAGTACTCCACGTGTTTAGCAAACTTTTTACGAATACTCTCTAACTCGGAATCGCTATAGGTTGTTTTTTGCCTAAACTGAGGATTAAGTATTTTTATTGGCTCGAATCGTTGTAAATAATAGCGTTTGGCACCCCGAATAAGTTTGGCTATGTCATCAAAATCTTCTGGCGTAAGCATAGTTTTAATAACCGTGGTACGAAACTCATAATCCGTTGCCTGGTTTATTATTAACTCGATACTGCGCTTAATAGCATCTATGTCGGTTGGCCTTGCAACGGTTTGGGAGTATTTGTTTAAGGGTGATTTAATATCCATAGCCAAATAATCTACCGAACGATCTTTTATTAATTGTTCCAGCATGACCGGATTGGTACCATTAGAATCTAACTTAACCAAAAAACCAAGATCTTTGATGCTCTTTATTAACTCTGGTAAATCCTGATGCATAGTGGGTTCGCCACCAGTAATTACCACTCCATCCAACAACCCTTGACGAGTTTTTAAAAACTTCAACAAATGTTCAGAGCTGATTTCTTGATCAATGGTTTCATCGACAAGTTCGGGGTTATGGCAATATGGACAACGGAAATTACAACCAACCGTGTAAACTATGCAGGATATTTTACCCGGATAATCCAGCAGACTCGACTTTTCCAGACCGCCGATTCGCAATTTTGCCCCCTTCCGCCTTATAAGTTTTACGTATTTCGTATTCAGCTTTTTTGCCATCATTCCACTGCACCACTGGGCGCAAATACCCAACTATTCGAGAGTAGACCTCACACGTAGAGTTACATTTAGGACAGTTAGGGTGCTCACCATCCAAATAGCCATGTTGCGCGCAAACACTAAAGGTTGGGGTAAGTGTAAAGTACGGTAATTTGTAATTCTCACAAATCTTTTTGACCAATGCCGGAACATTAGCCGAGTCCTTAAGTCTTTCGCCTAAGAATAAGTGAATTACAGTACCACCGGTGTATTTGGTTTGCAAGGGATCCTGAATATCCAAAGCCTCAAAGATATCTTGCGTAAAGTTTACCGGTAAATGTGAAGAGTTGGTATAAAAAGGCTTGGCCCCACGTGAGTACTCAGCCTCATTGGCTACTTTGATTTCTGGGTAAAGCTCTTTGTCCTTGATGGCCAAACGATAAGCAGTCCCCTCGGCCGGCGTTGCTTCTAGGTTGTAAAGATTGCCGGTTGATTTTTGGTAGCCAATTAACCTTTGTCGCATGAAGTCTAATACTTTTTGCGCAAAAATATGGCCTTTTTCGGTGCCAACGCCACCTTTTACCATCGATAATGCAGCCTCGTTCATACCCACCAAGCCAATAGTGGAAAAGTGATTATCCCAGTATGCGCCATGTTGTTTTTTGACATTCCTCAGGTAAAACTTGCTATATGGGTACAAGTTTTTATCAGTTAACCCCTCTAGAACTTTTCGTTTTATTTCGAGACTTTCTTTGGCAATATCCATGGAGCTTGCCAACGAGCTGAAAAAATGTTTTTCATCACCCGAAGCCTCATAGCCTAATCGGGGCAGATTAACCGTTACCACTCCAACCGAACCGGTAAGAGCGTTGGCGCCAAAAAGCCCGCCGCCTCGGCGATCGAGTTCGCTTAGCTCCAGCCGTAAACGGCAACACATCGAACGAGTATCCTCAGGCTTCATATCGGAATTAATGAAGTTGCTAAAGTATGGAATACCATATTTGGCAGTAATTTCCCACAGCCCCTTTAAATTTGGATTATCCCAATCGAAATCTTTGGTAATATTTACGGTAGGAATCGGGAAAGTAAACACCCGTCCATCGGCATCGCCTTCGGCCATTACCTCAAATAGCGCCGTATTGAACATATCCATCTCGGCCTGAAAGTCGCCATAAACCTCCTCTTGCAT
>CAYSEY010000016.1:0-11489 GCA_964430405.1 uncultured Candidatus Saccharibacteria bacterium | reverse complement strand
AGCAGTTCTTATTGGCCGGTATGGGCGCCAGACGATAGTGAGATATATATTTATTCAGTTGGTAATCAAGAGATTGGTTCTATCGATCCTACAACACCAAATCAAGCATCGGCCACAACTGTCTACGATGTAAATCAAAGTATTGATGGTATGGATGTAGACCCAACCGGTACTACTATAGTTTATTCAGCGTCTCCAGGTGCCAACGACGCATTATTTACAGTAGGTGTTAATGGGAGTGGTAATGCTCAGCTCAGTACCAATAATGCCCAAAACTATATTAAGCCTAACTACTCTCCTGACGGTACTAGGATTGTCGCTAATACCTTTGTAACCTCAATAACGGACGATACTATGACAATAATGTTGGCGGATGGATCTGGAGAACAAGACATACTACAAGACACACCGGGTAGCGAGTATATATTTGTGAATAGCCATATGTTCTGGAGTACGAGTCAAGCAACCTACACTACTATTGGTCCCGACGCCAACACTCCTGGGGCACCAAACACTACTGCTACGAATGCAGAAAAGAATAGCCCTACGCCTTGGATACTTGGTGGCTTGATGGCTTTAGTAATGCTCGGCCTAGGTGGATTCTGGGTTAAGAAAGAACTGAAGGGCAAGAGATAGTGCAACCTCAAGAAGGTACACCAGCCCCAACTCCACAACCAACTCCTCAGCCATCTCCACAACCAAGCGTTCCAGCTAGCCCAAGCTCTAAGACCAACACCATGGCCATATTCGGCTTAGTGCTTGCGTTCTTTATACCTATCCTTGGCTTGATTCTATCTATCGTTGCTAAGAGCCAGATTAAGAAGACCGGCGAAGGTGGCAACGGCTTGGCTACTGGTGGTATAGTTGTTTCGATTATATTTATGGTCTTGCAGATTATTGCTGTGATATTCTACATTTTCGTAATTGCAGCAGTAGTGGCTACAACCCCAACTGACAGCTCGACTAGCTCAACAAATTCAAGCACGACCACATCTACTACTGATACAAGTAGCTATAGTGCTGACGAGAAAAAAGCAGTAGTAAATTCGGAAGCGTTTTTAAGAGCGATACAGGCAGGCGACTATACAGCAGCTTACAACCTATTGGGGCCAGAGCTGAAAAAGGAGTATCCTGGTGGTCAAGCTGAGTTTCAAAAAGAAGTTGAGAGTGCTAATCTAAAGCTAATCAAGTCTTGGGAGATTGAATCGGCTACAACGAATGGAGCTGGGGACAGAATCACCGTAAAAGGCACAGCCAAGTTCAGTGGTGCAAACCCGACTGGCACTTTAGAGTTTGGATATTACAAAGATACTGACGGCTCGATCAGAATGTATCTGTGGCAAATAAGCCCAACAAACTAGACTTTTTACAGTACAGTAACTAGTATTAATCAAATGCACGATACCGAAACTATCCTGTTAAGCGATAAAACTGCCGTATTGGTCGTTAGCGATATTCACTTGCGGCTACCAATTACCAGAGAGTTAGGAATGATTCAAAATTCGTTGGTAAAACGCATAGGAGAGCTTTCAAAGAATCCTAAAGCTGTACTGGTTCTTAATGGAGATATTTTTGAGCTATGGGAGCAAACGGATCAAACTGTTGCTGATATTATTGAGGGTTTTAGCGATCTAACCGGAGCTATCCAGAAGTTTGCGAACAAGCAGGGCCACCGAGTGCTATATGTTGTAGGGAATCACGATGAGATACTGGCAACCAGCCCAACTGATAGAGCGGTAGTAGAACACCATTGGCAAGCTTTTGTGACAAATCAGTTGGAGCTAAAGCATAACAATAGGCGAATATTAATCCAACACGGCCACCAATATGATCCGTATAATATGCCAAATGAAGCTCACGATTCGCATGGTAAAAAACTTGTGCAGAATACCATGCCAATGCTCCAGCGCCACTTCCCAAAGCTTGTAAATAACATAGGCGATGTTACTGACCGGTCTTTACTCGGAGAATTTGTTATTGGTAATTTTTTGTACAAGATCTTTGTACCGGTGATTATGCCATTAGTATTACTCGCTGCATTTGCCCTAGCCGTTTATTACCAGAGCCAAACAATAATATTAACTACAATTGCAATTTTAGTTGGATTAATAGTATTAATGATTGTTGTCGGATTGTTCTCAAGAATATTGTCAGGGCTAATACTTGGTGGGGGAAACAGCTTTTTGCGCAAGCTTGATAAATCACATCAGGGTAATAAGTTTAATACTATATTGCTAGGTCATACTCACCAGGGAGGGGTTTTTAAGCGCGATGGTTATACCTACGCCAATAGTGGTTGTAATGATATCGTTGCGACACACAAGACTGGCTGGCTTATATTGCCGAAGTTCGAGCGCCATTTGCAGATGAGCGGAATAGTAATTGATTATTCAAAAAAACCTGCCATTGAATACCACCAGGAAACCATCCCTTTGGTAGAATAGAAGTATGCGTAAGTTTATTTCATCGGGTAAAGCAATATTCTGGATAGGGCTATTAGTCATTATTTACATGTTTGCTATTCTTGCTAGCGAAACTGGCAAAAATTATCAGTTGCGTAGTAAGGCCGACGAATTGGAGTCGCAAATTAGTCGACTGGAGACACAAATTCAAGACTTAGGTTATAAAGTTACATATTACAAAACCGATAGTTATCGTGAGCGCTTAGCGCGTGAGAAGCTGAACGTTGCAGCTCCTGGCGAGTCGGTGGTGGTAATAAAGGATGGTCAGTCAAAAGCAGAGGAAGCCGAAAAGCCCAATGAAGTTATTCTAAAGTCTGACGAACAAGTGTTAGCCGAAAAGCCGAATTACCAGCAGTGGTGGGTCTTTATATTTGGTAAATAAAAAAGGACTTAATTAAAGTCCTTTTTTATGGTGGCTGAGGGAGGATTTGAACCTCCGACCTCAGGCTTATGAGTCCCGCGCTCTAACCAACTGAGCTACTCAGCCACGTCAAAATTCAGTTTCGACTCCGCAAACACATTATAAATGTATTTGACTTTGTCTGCACTAAATTTTTCCTTCCCGATTCAATAAATTACTTTATTGAATAGAAATGAAGACTTGGGCAAAACTACAAAAACTCTTGGTAACAAGAGTTTCGTCATCTGTAACGTTAGGTATGAATTGGTAGCGGGGGCAGGATTTGAACCTGCGACCTCCAGGTTATGAGCCTGACGAGCTACCGGACTGCTCTACCCCGCGATAAGCATAGGTTATTGTAACCCCAATCTGTAGAATGGTCAAGATCGCCCTTCATATAGTTGTTGTGATCATTTACAATAGTAGTGATGCTTACAGAGTTGCAGAAACATTTAAATGAAACTAAGCTTTTACCGCCAAAAAGCAGAGTTGTGGTGGCTGTTTCTGGTGGGGTAGACTCGGTTGCTTTACTTCATCTTCTCCATAACCTTAGAGACATGTATGGTTGGGAGCTGGCAATTGCACACTATAACCACGGCGTTAGGGCTGATGCTAGTAAAGACGCTTTATTGGTAGGGCAGTTGTCAGAAGAATATGGATACCAATTATTTCTTGGTAAGTACGAGCTAAAGGATTTTACTGAGGCAGCTCTGCGTAAGGCTCGTTATGATTTTTTAGAGACTATTCGACGTGATAGCGGGTTCGATATTATCGTGACAGCACACCACAATAGTGACTTCCTAGAGACAGCCCTATTTAATACCGTTCGTGGTGCCGATAGGGAGGGTATGGTGGCTCTTAAGCCAAGGCGCGGAGCTATCGTGCGCCCGCTATTGCCGTTTTCTAAGGCGGAGATTATAACCTTCGCAAACCTACAGAACCTCCAGTATCGAGAAGACAGCACTAATAGCGACCTGAGCTATAGCCGTAACTTTATTCGTAACGTCTTAATGCCCCATGGTAGCATAAACTTTCGTAACTTTCACCATAATCTGAATCGTCGGCTATCTAGGCTAACAGAGCTTAATACAAAGATTAATGCTGGCTTAGACCGACTAGCGCAACAACTGGTGATATACGAAGATGCTAAGTCTGTAGAGATTGATTGCGATCAATTTAGCGAATTAAGCATTGATATTCAAAAAAACTTATTAATTTACTTAGTTAAGCGAATTACACCTAGCCACAAGTTGACGAAAACAACCATAGGAAAGGCGATTGATTTTGCACAAAATTCAAAAACCGGAAGCAGAATGACACTCCCTGGTGGGTTGCATCTGGTTAACACCTATGATACGTTGGTAATCACTTCTGACCTGAAAGAATTTTCCGAGCCAGATAGAAAGTCCTTACACATCTTATCTAAATCAAAACCCTTTAGAAATGAACTATTTCGCTTGAATATTGCCAGTAGAGAATCTGGTAAAATCCGCTTACCTCTACAGAAACTGTACGTACGTTATAGGCAACCGGGTGATAGGGTTTATCCAGTTGGTCTTGATGGATCAAAGAAGCTTCAGGATGTGTTTGTTGATGCTAAGATTCCCAAACATTTGCGTTCTCGCTGGCCGGTAGTGGTAACAGCGACAAACGAAGTGGTGTGGGTTCCGGATCTTGTAAAGGACAGGCGTTTTTCAGATAAGGTAGCTAGTAATTATCAATATTTAAATTGCGAGGTAATATGAAGAAAGTTCCTAAGAATGTCTGGTATGCAGCAATTGCTGTCGCTGTTTTGATTTCGATGGTGGTATTGTTTGGTAAAGGCTCTCCTTTAGCTAAAGCACCAACCTCGGTTCCATTTAGCCAAGTCTTAGAAGAGGTAAAGCAAGATAAGGTTGAATCTATTGAAGTTACTGGGGACGAGATAGTAGTTAAGCTTAAAGACGGTACTACCCAAAAATCATACAAAGAATCATTTAAGAGCTTAAGTGATTTTGGAGTTGATTATAATAAGGTTAAAGTTGATGCAAAAAACCCAGACGATGGAGCCGGACGTTGGTTTGAAATTGGACTAGCTATCTTGCCAATATTGTTAATCATCGGCTTCTTCTACTTTATTATGAAGCAAGCACAAGGTAGCAATAACCAAGCGATGAGCTTTGGTAAATCTAAGGCCAGGGTTTCT
Organism: uncultured Candidatus Saccharibacteria bacterium; assembly: GCA_964430405.1. Classification (GTDB taxonomy): domain Bacteria; phylum Patescibacteriota; class Saccharimonadia; order CAILAD01; family BJGX01; genus CAYSEY01. Next base: position 6,442 of record CAYSEY010000016.1, on the reverse strand, counting down.
GGTTTGGAAAAGAATAAAGTTAAATTTAGTGATGTTGCTGGTGCTCAAGAAGCTAAGGTTGAGCTCGAAGAGATTGTAGAATTTCTGAAGTACCCAGGTAAGTTTGAGGCCTTAGGGGCTAAGATACCAAAAGGAGTATTGCTATTTGGTAGTCCAGGTACCGGCAAGACTTTACTCGCCAGGGCAGTAGCTGGAGAAGCTGATGTTCCATTCTTTAGTATTTCTGGATCCGAGTTTGTAGAAATGTTTGTGGGTGTGGGTGCGAGCCGAGTGCGTGATTTGTTTGCTAAGGCCAAGAAGAATGCCCCGTGTATTATATTTATCGATGAGATCGATGCGGTTGGCCGACAGCGTGGTGCTGGACTTGGTGGTGGCCACGACGAACGCGAGCAAACTCTTAATCAGATCCTAGTAGAGATGGATGGGTTTGAGCAGGGAACTAACGTAATCGTAATGGCTGCAACCAATCGACCCGACGTATTGGATCCAGCTTTGCTCCGACCAGGTCGCTTTGATCGTAGGGTAACGCTCGACTTGCCAGACCGAAAGGCTAGAGAAGAAATATTGGAAGTACATAGCCTTAAAAAGCCACTAGACAAAGATATCAATTTCGAAGAGGTAGCACGTAAAACTCCTGGATTATCAGGTGCAGACTTAGCTAACATAGCCAATGAAGCAGCTATATTTGCCGCACGATCGGACCGTAAAAAAGTTACGCAATCTGATTTCCATGAAGCAGTCGAGAAGATTGCATTAGGACCAGAGCGTAAAAGTCACATCTTAAGTGATAACGAAAAGAAGATCACCGCTTATCATGAAGCTGGCCACGCCCTACTTAGCTACATGCTTCCTAATTGTCATCCCGTACATAAGGTTTCGATTGTAAGTCGAGGAATGGCCGGGGGAGTTACTTGGAGTTTACCTGTCGAAGATAAGCACTTACATTCACTTGCAGATTTTAAAGATGATATCGCTATGGCGCTTGGTGGGCGCACAGCCGAGATGATTATTTTTGGTGAGGAGAATATTACCACGGGTGCTGAGAGCGACCTTAAGCATGCCAATGGTTTGGCGCGACGAATGGTTACCGAGTATGGTATGAGCAAATCGCTTAAAAACCGCTTCTTTGGCGACGAAGATGGCTCGGTATTTCTGGGTAAAACATTTAGTCAGGACAAACACTATTCCGAAGAAATGGCCGCTAAGATTGACGAAGAAGTCGAAGGTATCATCAACGAAGCTAGTAAACGTGCTGAGAGTACTTTGTCTAAACAAAAACCAATACTGGACTTAATAGCAAATACTTTGCTTGAAAAAGAAACTATCGAAGGCAAAGATTTTGATAAGTTAGTGGAATCAGTTAGAGAACTAAATAAAAAGCAGGTTAAAGCCAAGGCTCAGAAAAAAGCCAAAGAGTAGCCTCTGCCTATAAAACCATATACAATATAAACCATAACCACTAACCCGGTTTGTGAGTAATATATTTTTGTTTTATCTGTCTTAACTAACACTTAAGACTAAGCATGGAGTAGGCTTTTATACTATGGCCCCAGACACCGGTAATACAACCCTAACAACCAATACCCCTGACCCTACAACAGAACCCCAACATAAGTCTTGGTGGCCTCTTTGGTTACTGGGTGGCTTAATACTACTCTTCCTACTCATGATCATTATCCTTCGTAGCCTATGTACTGATGTTTGGTACATTAACTTACTAAGACTTAATGATAATCTCTGTAATGGACGATCTTCCCTCCAACAAAACCTCAATCTCAAAGACGGATCTATCCAAGGTCCTGAGATAGCCGAAGGGGCAATAGCCCTAGACAACCTCTCACCATCACTACAAGTTAGTATTAACAACATCAACAACCAACTGGCTAACCCAGTGCCGGGACCCCAGGGACCTAGTGGTAGTAATGGCTTTAATGGAACCGCTGGAGCTAATGGTGCTGTTGGACCAGCCGGCCCCATCGGTCCAGCTGGCCCAACTGATCCGTGCGTAACCTCCGGCACATACTTCTGCCAAAACGGTAACTCCTACGGTACCCTAGCAGTACTAGGTACTAATGATGCTCAGGATTTGCAGGTCGAAACTTCTGGTGCGCGAACTGCTACGTTTGATATTAATGGGAACTTTGAGCTCAACCGTGCTGACGATATTTTTAATGGAGTCCCAACCAGTAGTACGTTCGATGCGACTTCACTCTCTAATATAGTTGGTTCGACCTGTTTATTGGGCCCTTGTGCGGGCGGCACTACTTACGTTAATTCCTCGGCCAACATTGGTTGGGGTGGTGGAGGTACAGTAGTGAACTCCTCTGCTAACTTAGGAGCTTTATACAACACCCAAGATGTCATTCTGAGTATTGGTCTAATTCAAAACACCACAAATAGCCAGGGCTTAATTGGTAGAACGAGTGACGTTTCGAATTCTAGTGATTTACTAGGAGGGTTTGCGAATGTAACGAATAGTAGTAAGTTACTGGGCTACAATGATTACTGGGTTGGTTCACCAAACTCGATCGATAACTCTAGTAATTCTTTAATTGCTCAGACCTCCGCTGGGAATGCAGCAACTAATGTTAATTCATCAATTTTATACACCACCTTCGGCAATACAACAACAGACGTAAGGCAGTCCATATTACTTTCGGATAACGCAGGATCTTTTTCGAGAATAAACTACAGCTATGTGAATGGTTACTTGAACGACTTAACAGATATTGATTTTTCTACCATCATTGGTGCCGGTAATACGATAAGTGATACCAACAATAGTTTTATATCAACTACCAACGGAACGCATACCGGGCTTGATAATGTTATATTGTGGGGAGATAGTTCTAACGTTGTTGATAACGTTTCGTACTCTATGATATTTGGTACTGGTAATACCGTCAGCTCGAGTAACAGTATTACCCTCGGGACTGATAATACTAACTCTGGTCAGTACGCGGTTGTGTTTGGTAATGACAATATTGCGAGCGGATTGAACTCGACGGCCTTTGGTTGGGAGACGGTTGCGAGCGGATTGCGTTCTACGGCATTTGGTAACAGGGCAGTTGCCAGCGGTACAGACTCCGTCGCCTTCGGTAGCCAAGCAGATACCGTTGGACCAGTTGCAAGCGGTCAGGCTTCGACTGCCTTTGGCACGGCAACATTGGCTAGTGGTAATGAATCTACCGCTTTTGGGTATGTGACGGTTGCAAGCGGGCAGCGCTCCACTGCTTTCGGGAATGCTAGCAGGGCAGATGGCATAAGTTCTACCGCATTCGGTTTATTTTCTGAAGCTACTGGCCTTGGGGCTACCGCATACGGGAATAATACTACTGCGGAAGGTTCATATTCCACTTCTTTTGGTAATACCTCATTCGCACAAGGAGACAATTCAACAGCTTTTGGCTTGAGTACGGACGCCACAGGCTATGCTTCAACTTCGTTTGGTGAGTTAACTCTAGCTTCCGGAATCGGAGCTACAGCTTTTGGTAGAGAGACTATTGCGAGCGGAAGGAACGCTGTAGCTTTTGGCACTAGCTTGTTGTCGGACGATGCTACTAGTTGTACAGATGCTCTTATGTCAGATACTACAGCTTCTGGCTTTGCCTCCACGGCATTCGGTGCATGTACTACCGCCTCTAACGATTACGCCATAGCCTTTGGCTTTGGCTCCACCGCAAGTGGCCTTGCATCTACCGCATTCGGAAACTCAACTGCTAGTGCTTCAGGATCGACGGCATTTGGGGTTTCTAACTTAGCTTCCGGTGATAATTCTACTGTATTGGGTGTGTCCAATGTAGCTTCGGGGGATACTGCTATAGCACTTGGTTCTGAATCAATTGCTGCCGGCTCTGGCTCCATTGCGCTTGGCTACCAAGTAGAGGCAAATGATAATAACTCAGTAGCTATCGGCCAGGGCATAGTTGTTGATGGCGCGGGATCGATCGGCTTTGGACTTGGTAGTGGCGGGCCATTTAATCTTGCACAAGACAATAGTATGGCTATTATGGGTGGCAATGTTGGCATTGGCACTGTAACCCCAGGCAACTCATTGGATGTTGTAAATACTGCCGACGATACGCCAGCTTCATTCACCGGCACCAGTGGTACCTGTACGGTCAACACACTGGGAGGCACCCTTAGCTGTGTTAGCGATGAACGGCTCAAGACTAACATACTATCTCTTAGTGGTGGTCTAGAGGCTGTGCTTGCATTGAATGGTGTAACCTACAATTGGAAAACATCGCCAGACGGCCAGGCTGTGGCTGGATTCATAGCTCAAGAAGTAGAAAAGGTACTGCCTAACTTAGTGACCGAACTACAAGACGGCACTAAGTCTCTAGATAAGATTGGAATGATTCCGTACATTATTGAGGCAATTAAAACCCAGGACGGTAAAGTGGAGGGAATCAATACTCAACTTTCAGCTCAAGGAATAAAATTAGACAATCTTAGTGAAGAATTTAGAATTCTGGCAGTCCAGGTAAAAACTAATACCGCAGAAATTGAAAAGATTAAGCTTGAAAACCAAGGTTACAAAGCCAAGCTTGAGGACTTAGAGACACGATTGCAAAAAATTGAGCAAACACCATAGGTCAATTTGGTATATCAAGGGATTTTATTAGTTAGCTATCTGGTAGTATAATAAGCCAGCGTGAAAAATCTCATAAATAAGATCAATAAGGCACAGGCCATGGGGGCAGCGGCCTTTATTATTTCTCTTTCGTACTTCCTTAGTCGATTGCTAGGCTTAGTGCGCGATCGGTTGTTGGCTAGTAACTTTGGCGTCAGTGCTCAGGCCGATGCGTACACGGCTGCATTTAGAATACCTGACTTGTTATTTACCCTGATAGTTTCGGGTGCTTTTGCAGTCTCCTTTATACCGGTTTTTATTGGCTACTTGGAAAAGAAGAATGATATCGAAGCATGGAAAGTAGCTAACTCGATATTAAACATTCTTATGGTAGTGGTGGGTGCTGCGTCTGTATTGGCATTTATCTTCGCAAGTCAGCTGGTAAGTATTATGACTCCTGGCTTTGATGCGTATCGACATGAATTGACTGTGAATATTACCAGGATAATGTTATTTACGCCGATATTCTTTGTGATCTCAAGTGTTTTCGGAGCTATCCAGCAGTCATTTAATCGGTTCTTGATATATGCCATGTCGAGCCTTTTTTATAACATTGGAATTATTATTGGTATTTTGTTCCTGAGTAAACTCTTTGGAAACGAACCGATCTACGGTGTCGCTTTGGGAGTAGTATTAGGCACTGCACTACAGGCTGTATTGCAGTTCTTCGGAGCAGTAGGGGTAGGGTTTAAATATCAGTTTGCATTCCAGTGGCGAAACAAAGGGGTGAAAAAAATTATTAAGCTGATGGTGCCTCGCTCGCTTGATTTAGCTATAGATCAGGTTAATTGGATTATTCAAACCGCCATCGCATCTAATCTATCATCTGGAAGTCTGTCGTCTTATTATTATGCGAATAATTTAAAGAATGTTCCAGTAGTTCTTTTTGGCGCAGCTATGAGCACTGCTTTCTTCCCTAGCTTAGTACGTTCAGCGAACCAAAAAGATCATTCTAAATTACCGCGTGCTATTGTGCGCGACTTAAGCTTACTGATGTTCTTAGTGATACCATCGGCATTTATCGCGCTCGTGTTGAGGGGTTATATAGTACGGATACTGTTTGGGTTTAGCGACCAAGCTACTGCAGATACACTAGGTTGGTTGGCGGGCTCGATCATTGCTCAGAGCATGTTCTTTATGGTGGCAAGGTTCTTCTATGCACTCGAAGATACTAAGACGCCCCTATTTGTTAGTTTAGGAGCTATTGCTTTCAACATCGCCATTAGTATTCCTTTGTCTAGTAAATATGGAGTCGCAGGGCTCGGGTTGGCACTATCTATTACTGGGTTTATTGAGTTGGTGATATTAATGCTATTACTACAGCGCAAAATGGGAGACTATGGCCTCAAATCTATCGCTAAGTCTGCAGTAAAGATTACTCTTGCGTCTTCGGCGATGGGATTGGTGCTGTATGCTCTGGTGCGGTATTTATTCCCACTGTATAAGAGTGATTTAGGGTTTGCACAGTTGGCACCAGAGTTTATTTTGATGAGCATAGTTGGGCTAGCGGTGTATTATTTCACAGCAAAAGTATTAAGAGTACACGAGGTTAAGACGGTTACAAGAATAACCAAACATAATATAAACAAAGTATTACATCGTCATGGATAGGAGAGTTCATTTGGCAAACCTTTTTGATCTGCAATCAAAATGTGCTTTGCTCTGTCGATTTTTTGTTTCGCGACATAGTTATGACTATGCTTTGTCACAAGATAATCAAAATAGCGAAATCATACTATTGTCCTCGAATTACAAAAAGGTCGCCAAATGAACTCTATACGAAATTTTTGTATTATAGCCCACATT
>CAYSEY010000015.1:0-12660 GCA_964430405.1 uncultured Candidatus Saccharibacteria bacterium | reverse complement strand
CTATGATCGTAAATCTCGATCAAACGCTTATGAGTACGCATCTCAAACTGTTCGCGGGCATCCTTATACACATGTGGGCTCGATAGTACCGTGTACTTATCCTTCTTAGTTGGTAAAGGAATCGGGCCGGCCACATGTGCGCCAGTACGAATAGCAGTATCAATAATCTGCTTGGCAGACTGATCGATAATCTTATTGTCGTAAGCTTTTAGTTTTATTCGTATTCTTTGCTTTTCTTGTTTCTCTGGCATTGTATAAGGTGCTTTCTATTCTTAGTTTAGAATTATTTGATGATCTTAGTTACAACTCCGGCACCAACAGTCTTACCACCTTCGCGGATAGCAAAGCGTAGGCCGTCTTCCATAGCAATTGGGGCTAGTAATTTAACTTTTACACTAATGTTATCGCCAGGCATTACCATTTCGGTACCTTCTGGCAACTCAACTTCACCAGTTACATCAGTAGTACGGAAGTAGAACTGTGGCTTATAACCCTTAAAGAATGGTGTGTGTCGACCGCCTTCATCCTTTTTGAGTACATATACTTCACATTCGAACTCTGTGTGTGGAGTAATTGAACCTGGCTTAGAAAGTACCTGACCACGCTCGATATCATCGCGCTCAATACCACGAAGTAAGATACCTACGTTATCACCAGCCTGACCTTCATCTAGAAGTTTTTTGAACATTTCAACGCCGGTTACAACTGTCTTGGTGGTATCTTTGATACCTACAATTTCAACTTCGTCATTAATATTTACTTTACCTTGCTCGATACGACCGGTAGCAACTGTACCGCGGCCTTTAATTGAAAAGACGTCTTCAATTGGCATCAAGAATGGCTTATCTAGTTCACGCTCTGGCTGTGGGATGTAATCATCCATAGCCTTAACGAGCTCCATGATGGCATCTTCGTTAGCAGCATCACCCTCTAGAGCCTTAAGAGCGGAGCCCTTAATGATTGGAGCATCTTTGTCGAATTCATACTTTTCTAGAAGTTCACGAATTTCAACCTCAACTAGTTCAGCTAGTTCTGGGTCGGCCATATCCATCTTATTCATAAATACAAGAATCTTTGGTACACCTACTTGCTTAGCAAGCAAAACGTGTTCACGAGTCTGTGGCATAGGACCGTCAGCAGCTGAAACAACCAAAATAGCACCGTCGATCTGGGCAGCACCAGTGATCATGTTCTTAACATAATCAGCATGTCCTGGCATATCTACGTGGGCGTAGTGGCGCTTTTCGCTTTCGTACTCTTGGTGAGAAGTAGCAATAGTAATACCACGCTCTTTCTCTTCTGGGGCGTTATCGATCTGGTCGTAAGCGATTGATTTGTTGATGTCGCTCGGCATCTTTTTGGCTAGTACTGAAGTAATAGCTGCTGTTAGAGTAGTTTTACCATGATCAACGTGTCCCATGGTGCCTACGTTTACGTGCGGTTTATCGCGCTTATATGTGTCTGACATTAATGCTCCTTATTAATTCTTAAAATTTTACTTATCTATTTAGTTTTTTGGCAATATAAAAATTGCCATATATTGCTAGACCCCTCAATTATAGGGAGAACATAGCAATTTGTAAAGAGTTTAATTGAAGTGACCCCTGCAAAATCGCAGGGGTCACGTGACTAGCTGGCCGGGGGCAGATCGCCATCGTCCCCATCGAGGTCTTGAAGTCCCTCGTGTACTCTACTCAATCGCCGAGCCAATTCCTCGGGGGTCTCCACAGCTTCGGCTTGCGAAAGCCGATGAGCCTGGAAGAGTTCCTTGTCGGTTGGATCGGATGATTTTGGGCGTTGAGGTATCGGCTTTTGTCGCTTGGTTAGCGGCGAAATACCATCTGCTGTGTGGTGAGTAGTATCTTCCTCTTCTTCTGGCACTTTCTCCTCCTGGTGTTGTAGGGGTTGGGTTCTCCGCCCGCTTCCCTTTTGGCACCAACCCAGGATTGGTAAACAAATAATACGCTTTCTGTGATAAATTTCAAGCATAACAAAAAAGTACCTAATAAGTATGGTTTAGACAATTTTCTTTCAGCATTCCAGATGGGATAAAATATCGCCTGAGTTAATATAATATGACGACTATTTTGCTGCTATAAACTACTTGAATTGGATATTCTTATGATTTGTTTTTCTGAATCGATATAGTTCAAAACAAATATTATCACAAGAACCATAAATGCTAGAATTGAAGCAACCAAACCCCAAACACTACTATTATTATTTGAATCAAATGTTTTTAAACCCCACATATTCAATAAGTCAATTCCAACCGTAATAACTATCGTAAAGTATACCGGACCATATAGCATCCAGATAATTGAGCATGCCTTATTATTTACATAGATACAAACCGCCATAATTGACTGCACTACTACAGCAAACATAAGAGCTATTACTACAATTGCCACGAAAAAGCCCAATGCCCCATAGTTGCTATTAGTCACGGCAACAGCTATATAAGCGATTGATGCAAGAATGGAAATACCTGAGACTATAAGTGAAATAAGCTGAACAATATTAAGCCGTTTACCCTTAATACTTAGAGATACCATTACTCAAACATAACCGAGTTTTGTTTTTTATTCAATGTATAACTCATTCTATCTTTGCGATGTCAATTAAGATGTTCCAGCTTCGTGAGCAGTAACTTACCCTTAAGTTCTTCAGCAACCTAGCCAGGACAGGACGATCGCAATCATTAGCTTGGGACGCCTTGCGCTCCTGTTCTTTGATGGGGTTCACTGCAGGGGTTTATAGCCACAGATGAACAACTTGCTACTTATGTTTTGTCAATCTCTTATCGGGTTAGTGCATCTATGATAAATACTGCACTAATAATTCCTACAGTTACCGTTCGGGTTAAATACACCATTAAGCGGTACTGTGTACAAAGCATAGTATCTGTTAGTAACCCCTAGGCGTATTGGATCACCTTTCTTCATGTACTTCAGTTGGTATGGTGTCAACATAAGCCACTCGGGCCCACCCTTGGTAGGAGCCGGATTCTTGTAGAATATATATGAACAGCGATCGTTAATGCTGCTATACCACAAATATGTTCTTGGTTGACTGCGATCCGTAATAATTTCTTCCCCAACTCGATAAAGAGTGGTGTCCTCGCTATAAAAACTATAGGTGCCGTTCAGTCGATCAAACTTATCATCTACCGTTGCAACTACCTGAATCGCCGGAGCACCCGCCTGACTAAGTCTAACCACAACAATACCCATGGCCGCGACCAACAACACAAGCACCAGACCCATCCACCACTTAAACTTAAATGACTTCTTCACTTTGCTTGAAGTGCGAGATTTATTTTTTGTTTTTGGCATATGATCCTGATCCTTTATTTAGTTAGGAATAGAATACAAATTTTATTCAAAAAGGTCAAGCTTAGATTTTTAAATTATTACCCGACGTCTTTTTTGGCCCAAAATAAAAAGCCCCAGGTGGGGCTTTTTGGCAATATTACTTAACAGATACCAACAGGTAGGAAGTTTTACAGGTTACAACAGATTAGCTAGTACCGGCTTCGCGGGCAGCTGTATATTTACCCTTAAGTTCTTCAGCAACCTGGCCAGGAACTTCAGCGTAGTGATCGAATTCCATCGCGTAAGCTGCGCGGCCTTGGGTCATACTGCGTAAACTTGTAGCATAACCAAACATTTCAGCTAGTGGCACAAAAGCTCGAATCACCTTAGCCCCGGCACGATCTTCCATAGTATCTACCCTACCGCGCTTGGAGTTAATATCGCCAATTACATCACCCATAAATTCATCAGGAGTAGTAACCTCAACTTTCATCATAGGTTCCATAATTACCGGATCAGCCTTTTTAACACCTTCTTGCAAGGCCATACTTCCAGCCAACTTAAAGGCAATTTCGCTACTATCTACTTCATGATAACTTCCATCGTAGAGCTTACAATGCAAATCAACCACCGGGTAACCGGCAATTACGCCATTTTGCATAGCTTCTTTTACGCCAGCTTCAACTGGAGCAATATATTCACGAGGGATGGCACCACCAACAATGGCGTTCTCGAATTCAAAAGTTTTGGTCTTATCATCCTCTTCGGTGTGCACCAATGGACTAAGCTCCAAATACACGTGCCCATATTGTCCACGACCACCAGACTGGCGAACAAACTTGTGTTCGATCTGAGTAGTACCTTTAATCGTTTCGCGGAAGGCCACCTGGGGTCGACCAACATTAGCCTCTACCTTGAATTCGCGCTTCATACGATCTACCAAAACTTCCAGATGTAACTCACCCATACCAGCTATAATTGTCTGGCCTGATTCTTCGTCGGTACTTACCCTAAAGGTTGGGTCTTCTTCAGCCAGACGACCAAGAGCAATACCCATCTTTTCTTGATCTGCTTTAGTTTTTGGCTCTATCGCAATCGTAATAACTGGCTCTGGAAATTCGATTGATTCTAGCAACACCTGACTACCTTCATCGCACAAAGTATTACCTGTAACTGTGTTTTTCAATCCAACCGCCGCAGCAATGTCGCCAGCATGTACTTCACTAACTTCTTCACGGTTATTAGCGTGCATTCGTACGATTCGGCCAATTCGCTCCTTTTCGCCTGTACTTACGTTATAAACATAGCTACCCGATTTGAGCGTGCCCGTATAAACACGGAAAAAACATAACTTACCAACAAATGGGTCGGTAGCAATCTTAAATGCTAATCCTGCAAATGGTTCGTCGTCGCCAACCTTCAGTATCTTCTCTTCGCCGGTTTTGTTATCAGTAGCTAGCGGTGGGGTCACATCTAGAGGGCTAGGCAAATAATCGACAACTAGATCAAGGAGTTTCTCAACAATTACACCGCGGCCATCGCCACCCGCAACCAAGAAGAAGTCACCGCGTAACACAGATTTTCTGATAGCAGTTTTAATTTCTTCATCGGTTAGTTCATTACCTTCTAAGTACTTCTCCATAATCTTGTCGTCGGCCTCAACCGCTGCTTCAATTAGGTGATGTCGATAGTTTTCGGCCTTCTCTTTCATATCTTCTGGGATCTCAATCGGCGTAAGTTCCTTATCGGTATAGTCTTCGTAGTGATAAGCCTTCATCTCAATAAGATCAATAATTCCATTAATGCCCTGTTCGAAGCCAATTGGAAGCATTACTGGGTAAGCATGCTTACTCAATCTTTCGTGGATACTCTCGAGGCTCTTATAAAAATCACCGCCAGTTTGGTTGATTTTATTAATAAAGCAAATTCTTGGCACTCCGTACTTGTCGGCTTGGCGCCATACAGTCTCAGATTGCGGTTCAACACCCATCTTACCGTCAAAGATAACACACGCCCCATCTAGAACTCGCAGAGATCGTTCCACTTCAACAGTAAAGTCTATATGCCCAGGCGTATCGATAATGTTTATCAGCTTATCTTTCCAATAACAGGTAGTAGCAGCAGAAGTAATAGTAATACCACGTTCGCGTTCTTGCTCCATCCAGTCCATAGTGGCTTCACCTTCGTGTACCTCGCCAATTTTATGAACCACGCCAGTGCGGTACAAAATTCCCTCAGTTACTGTGGTTTTACCTGCATCAATATGTGCAATAGTACCAATATTACGTGTGTTTTCTAGGGAATATTCACGAGCCATGATCTTAAGTAATTGTCCTTTCGGTTAGTAAAATAAAAATATCGCCGTGTTCGGCAAGTCGAGAAATAGTATAACCTAAATCTGTTAGCTAAGCAATGCTATGCTTCGATTTAAATTGACTTTTGTCCATATTTGTGGTATATTGTAGTGATCCTAAGTTCTAGGTGTACCCCAAAAGACCCGAAAGGAGGTGAGCCACGTGCTCACCATCGAAATACCCCAGAAGATCATCGAGTTGGTGCGAATCGCCCGCATGGGCGAATTCCCTACCTCGTGCTGGGCAGCCGAGATCATCAGCGACTGGCTCTACAACGTCAGGGATGCTCTCCCGGCCGAAGGCGACGGCAAGGATCCTCAGCAGAACCCCACCACTCTCAGCATCTGCAAGGAGCTCGGCATCGATCACGATGAGTTCATCCAAACTGGTGGCGACCTGTACCGCCGGGAAGCCGAAATGCTTCTGAAGCGGGCTCTTGGAGCAACACCCGACAGACCAGCGTTCCTATATGTCAGCGCCATGGTGCTGGGACCACAAGGAATGCTCAGCGACGATCGCAAGACAATCGAGCTGGACTGGGACGACATCATGCCTGGCTACGCTAGGGCAGGGCGCTACCCAGCATCGATGGGAGAGGTCCTCCCGATGCCTGTATGGCAGTGCCTGATGCGCTACCACCACGAACAGTGGCGCGACCCGATCGGTGTGTGGCATCATGATGTACTCAACTGGATCAGGTTGCACTACGAGAAGATCAGCTACCCAGCCGACCAGCTGATTCCCTTCCCGACCACCGCCTGATCACTCTCGCCCTTCGGCGAGAAACGCGCCCAGCCCCTTCCCGGGGCTGGGCGCTCCCATTTGTAACCCTATTTATAGACCAATTCCACAAAGAAACGGTCTTTTTTTGATTCAATCAGTTTTATTAAGTCAGCCATACTGGCCATAAACGGTTTTTTACTAAATTCATCCTTTTCATTGCTCCACCGTATCGTTCCATAGTTAGTTTCGGTCTTCATTTTGCCCTTGGGGTTTCGACCGTAAAACAAATGGAAACATATCTGGCTAACTGGTTCGTCTTCTTCATGAATGATGATATAACCATCTCCGCGGTGGTAAAGCTTGCAGGTTAAGCCAGTCTTTTCCATTAGCTCGCGCTCGGCAGCTTCTTGAACAGTTTCACCCAAGTGTAGTTTGCCGTATGGAAATCCCACCTGATTAATTAGCGGTTGGTGCTTTCGTGTGTACAACAACCAATTGCCATTTTTATCTTGAACAGCAACTAAAGTAACAATCTTTGGCTGTCGCCGAACTTTTAGGGTTTTTAGATTAACCTGGTCGGCATACAGCTTGCCTTCCTTAGTAAGTCCATAGCCTCCGCTAACTTTCTTCTCGACCATGCCCTCACGCATTAAGGCTTTTAGATGGTACATAAAATGATTACTCTCAATATTCTTGGGCTTTAGTTGAGAGTAGCGAAGCTCTGGGTTCTGGATTAGCTTAGCTAAGATTTCTTTTTGGATTATATGTAGCATTTTGGTCAAATATTTTTGAGTCAATTAGTTTGTTAGTAAAAAGTCTAGACTAGATGGAACTGCAAAGCAACCATAAGCTTAGGGTGTACCTTGAAACACCGAAAGGAGCAAGATATGGGTCACTATTACAGCGAAATGCATGTATCAACCCCACAGGAGAACTGGAACGAAGCGCTCGATAAATCATTGCGCGAGATAGGATATCGCAAGATAGAGATGGATTTCAAAACCTTCTTCGTCTGCGATTGGTGTGGCTGCTTAGTAGCACTACTGGGCCAGCACCTCTGGAAATGCCCAGCTGGCGATAAATCTGTTGAAATCGACCGAATGGTTGATCGTGCTAAGGATCTGATTCTAGGACTACATAGACCGATCGAGCTAATGAAGCTCGTACAGATCGCTGGCCAGAACAGTATCAGCGTTTATGCGCTGAGCTGTGCGATCGAAGCGCTTATTACTCAGAAGGAAGTAACGCGCCAACGCAGTTTTACCCAGCAATACCAAGACACCATGATTGTTCCCAAGGAGGAACCAGAATGCCCACCCGAATCCTGATTGGCGGCCTGGACGGCGCCGGCAAGTCAACCCTGGTCTGTAGCTTGGCCGAAGCGTTGCGCCATGATGGTATGGCGGTGCAGACCATCGAGATCGACCCGTGGAGCGACACCCACGACATCATCTACGGACGAAAGGCTGTGGAAAAACGCAACGGCCGCCACGAGGTAGCCATAAGTGAATTCCGTGAGCGGGTCGAAATGTTTCGTCACAGTCCCTACCCGATCGTTTTGGGCGACATGCAGGGTCGCCAGCAGTACAGCTTCAACTTCCTGCTCAAGGGAATCGCTGATCGAGGTATCTTGATCGGCCGTGAACCCACGGAGAAGGATGTGAAGAGACAAGCTGAAAACATCCTGCAGACCCTCCCGGAATGGGAAGATCTATACGACCAGCTCGAAACCTTTGTGGATCTCTATGTCCACAGCCTACTGCCCGAACAACAACAGACGGTGCATCCTCGTATTTGCACCCCCGAGCTTACAATGCCGGCCATGACAGAGCGCAAGCTTTGTCCATACAGCGCATATGTACAACAGCTCAAGAATATGGTCCTTGACTGGGCCAAGCTCAACCCGCTTCTGCCCGAGCTATAAACTTTAGCCCCGAGATCATGTGATTTCGGGGCTAAAAGCGTGTTTATTCCGCCACACGCTTGCGGACTATCCTTGGGAGCTATATAGTAATTAGTAACAGATTAAATCTTACAAAAAGTGAGGCAGGAGGGTGACTCATTTTTTGTTTCGGAGGGTAAAAATGGCTAATATACTAGTCGATATCGACGACACTCTTGCGCAGACACAAAAACACAATCTAGAGTACATAGCCCGTGAGCATGGTAAAGAATATAAGTTCACTGATATGACCAAAGGCTTTCGCGAAGGTCAGGATAAAGAATATGATAATTTAGTTGGTCAGTTCTTGCGTAATGAACAATTGGTAAGTGAAATTGCACCTTACAGCTACGCTCTAGACTCGCTTAAAAAACTCCACAAGGCAGGTCATATTATCCATATAGCATCTTCCAGGCGCGAAAACCTACATAAAACCACTGAGCAGTGGTTAGAAAAACATGGTTTTGCTGATTATATTCACCATATACACCCCAGGTCTTCACTACATAAAGGCAAACAATTCAAAGTCCAAGTTGCGAATAAATACAACCTAACCGTCGCCTTTGACGACACATGGGACGTTTCAGAAGCACTAGCTGAAGCAGGTGTGATGGTCTACCTAATTCACAAACCTTGGAATAAAGATGAAGAGCTACCCAATAACATTATTCGCGTAGATAATTTTGCCAAGGGCGTAGAAAACTTCTTAAACTAAAAAAGAGTCCCTGAGGCTCTTTTTTAGTTTAGTATCTTGCAAAGTGGGCAAAAGCCTTATTAGCCTCGGCCATTTGGTGAGTATCTTGCTTTTTCTTAATCGCATCACCCTCATTCTTGTATGCCGCCACGAGCTCATCGGCTAGCTTCTTATCGAAGCTACGACCCTTTTTATTACGGGCCGAATCAAGTATCCATACCATTGCATAGTGAACTTTACGATCACCCTTTACTTCCATAGGCACTTGGTAGTTTGCTCCACCGATACGCTTGGACTTGACCTGAACTTGAGGACTAACATTCTTAATTGCTTCTTCAAACACTTCCATTGGTTCTTTTTTAGCCTTAACAGAAGCTTGCTCCATAGCTTTATATACCAGGTTTTCGGCAAGTCGCTTTTTGCCGTCCCACATAACTTTATTGATCATCTTTGTAACCAGCACACTATTATACATTCGATCGGCTGGCAAAACGCGTTTTAGAGATTTAGTAACTTTTCGTGGCATAGCTTAATCCTTTTTACTTCCTGAGTCTTTTTTAGCACCATATTTACTACGGCCTTGTTTTCGATCGCCGACCCCAGCTGTATCTAGATGACCACGCACTATATGATATCGCACACCACCAAGATCTTTTACTCGCCCGCCTCGTACTAATACGACAGAGTGTTCTTGTAGATTATGACCTTCACCAGGGATATAGGCAGTAACTTCCATGCCATTGGTCAAGCGAACACGAGCTACCTTACGAAGCGCCGAGTTAGGCTTACGAGGTGTTTGTGTATAAACCTTAACGCAAACTCCCCGCTTAAACGGAGAGTTGCGTAAGGTAGTCTGGTTTTTGAGCGCATTTAAAGTGCGGCCCATAGCCGGAGACTTGGTCTTGGTTGTTTTGCTTTTACGCGGTTTTCGAATTAATTGATTAATTGTTGGCATATTTGTAACTTCAATACTCTAACAGATAGGGCCTATCTGGTCAAGCCTTGCCTTCCTCGTCGTCTCGGAAACCAGTCCCAACAGGGATCAAGCGTCCGATAATGACGTTTTCTTTAAGTCCACGGAGATAATCAGACTTGCCTCGCATAGCCGCGCCGATCAGCACCCTGGTGGTCTCCTGGAATGAGGCAGCTGATAACCAACTATCCGCACCCGTAGAAATCTTAGTAATTGGCATAAGCAGCAATTCGTGTGTTGCAGGTTTCTTGCCCTTATCAACCACTCTTTGGTTCTCTATTCGTAGAGAGGTTGAAGATACGATATCACCAGAGATAAACTCCGTGTCGCCCGGATCTTCAATTTGGAAGCGACTAAACATCTGCTTAATTATCACTTCAATATGCTTAGCAGCAATTGATTGACCCTGGCTTAAGTAGATTGCTTGCACTTCATCGATAACATAACGCTGTACTGCTTCCTCGCCACGAAGTTTGAGCATATCTTGCAAGTTGATCGGACCTTCGGTTAGTCGTTGGCCAACTTCTACACGATCCCCATTTTTGACTTCTAGAGTAACATATTCACCTACGGTATGCTCTCTTAGACCTGCACCAAGGTGAGTTAAGACTATCATGTCTTTAGCAACCTTTACCTCGCCACTACCGCCAGCCTTCACAGTTCGCTTACCATCTTTTGCTTCCGCTAAGACCTGGCTACGTTCTACCATATCACCGGATTTCACCTTTGGCTTCATATCACCCAACTTATACTCAGTTATTTTCTGGTCGTCTGGGATTATCATCAGAACCTGCTTGTGGCCACTTCGGCGTATTTGTACACTACCTTCAATATCGGCCAATATAGCTTGCCCTTTTGGATTACGAGCTTCAAATATTTCTTCTACCCGTGGTAGTCCCTGGGTAATATCTTCGGTCGCAATACCACCAGAGTGCATGGTTCGCATAGTTAGCTGTGTACCTGGCTCACCGATACTCTGAGCTGCGATAATACCAACCGCCTCACCGTGTCGAACTGGCTTACCTGATCCTAGATCCAAGCCATAACATTTCGCACAAATACCCCATAGGCTCTTACATTTCAGGATCGAACGAATTCGAACTTCTTCGATTCCGGCATCATTGATCTGTTTTGCATGCTCATCGTAAATTAGCTGACCTTTTTTGAGTATTACTTTCTTAGTTTTTGGATCAGTAATCTGTTCGTTAGTACATCGTCCAACCAACCAGGCAGAGATGCCTTCCTCGCCTGCCGCTTCAGCTTCAGCCTTAGTTACTAAGTAACCTTCTTTATCTCCACAGTTGTCTTCCGATATTACTAGATCTTGACTCACATCAACCAATCGCCGTGTTAGGTAACCAGACTCGGCAGTTCGGAGAGCTGTATCGGTAAGACCCTTACGAGCACCGTGCGTACTAATAAAGTATTCAAGTACCGAAAGTCCATCTTTGTAGTTAGAGCGAATAGGCAGTTCAATTGTTCGTCCTGATGGATTAAGCATCAATCCTAACATACCAGCCATCTGATTAACTTGGGCCATGGTTGCACGAGCACCCGAGTCGATATCCATAGTCAAAGTAGATTCACTACTTGTGAGCGTTTCAACCAAAGATTTCTCAACAATCTCGCCAACTTCCTTCCAGGCCTCAATAGTCTTGTGATAGCGCTCGTCGTCAGTAATCAAGCCCTGCTCGTATTGAGCTGCGTAACCAAACACTTTCTTCTCGCCATCCTGAATTACTTGTGAGCGGTTTTCTGGTACTACCAAGTCATCCATTCCAATTGAAATACCAGACTCGGTGGCGTATTTAAATCCTAACTCTTTAATGGCATCAGACAGATCGGCAGTCGCATCTAGTCCGAAGTCTACAAAGACTTTAGCCATTACTTTCTTGAGTTTTGATTTTGTCATTGGATCGTTCTGGAAGCTCATTTCGGATGGTAATACTTCATTAAACAGTAGCCGTCCAGGAGTAGTTTCGGTTAGTTCACCTTCAATTAGGACCTTAATAGCGGCGCGCAAGTCGATCGCACCACCCTGGTGAGCCATAATAGCAGCATCAGAACTTTCAAAAGCCTTACCCTCACCCAAAGCACCTGGCTTAACTGAAGTCATAAAGTAACAGCCCAATACAATATCCTTACTTGGGTTTACAACAGGCTCTCCAGACGAAGGTTTAAGGAGGTTATTTCGAGAAAGCATAATATCACGAGCCTCAGCCTGGGCAGCATCTGATAACGGCACATGCACGGCCATTTGATCTCCATCGAAATCGGCGTTAAAGGCCGCACAAACCATTGGATGTAGTTGAATTGCCTTACCTTCGATCAAGATAGGTTTAAAAGCTTGGATACCTAAACGATGCAAAGTTGGTGCGCGATTCAATAGTACGTGCTTGCCAGTAATTACTTCATCTAGAGTATCCCATACTTCTGACTGAGCACGCTCAATCATACGTGACGCACTCTTAACATTATGTGCTAATCCCAGCTGGATTAGTCGACCAATAACAAATGGCTTAAAGAGCTCTAATGCCATCATTTTTGGAATACCACATTGATCCAACTTAAGGTGTGGTCCAATAACAATTACTGAACGTCCCGAGTAATCAACACGCTTTCCAAGTAGGTTCTGGCGGAAACGGCCTTGCTTGCCCTTA
>CAYSEY010000014.1:0-12789 GCA_964430405.1 uncultured Candidatus Saccharibacteria bacterium | reverse complement strand
CAGCTCGTGTCGTGAGATGTTGGGTTAAGTCCCGCAACGAGCGCAACCCTCGTCTTAAGTTACTATGTCTTAAGAGACCGCCTGGGTTAACCAGGAGGAAGGTGGGGATGACGTCTGGTCAGCATGGCCCTTACACCTCGGGCCACACACGTCCTACAATGGCCGTTACAACGCGCTAGCCAAGCCGTAAGGCGGAGCGAATCGCATCAAAAGCGGCCTCAGTTCGGATTGAGGGCTGAAACTCGCCCTCATGAAGCTGGAATTGCTAGTAATCGCGGATCAGAATGCCGCGGTGAATACGTTCTCGGGTCTTGTACACACCGCCCGTCAAGTCACGGGAGTTGGGAGCACCCGAAGTGATCAATTTGATCCCTAAGGTGAGACCAGCGACTGGGGCTAAGTCGTAACAAGGTATCCGTACCGGAAGGTGCGGATGGATCACCTCCTTTCTAGGGAGTAATCGTCCAAGCAATTGGATCCATAACCTCGAGGTTATGGTCAGAATGAGCCGGTCTTTGACCGACGAAACTGGGTACTTCTAGGTCGATTTTCGTCTTTTAGACGAATTTGTTACTAACGAGTCATTTCTAGCACTACTTACCGCTCAAGCAAAAAACCGCCAATTGGCGGTTTTTTGATATTCGTCTATCTATCTATTTATTTAGGCTAAATAGTCCAGCAAACCATTCTAGAGCGCCACCAAATACAAGACCACTAGCGCCACTAAAAACAATAATACCGGCAATTATCATTATTATACTTGTTAGCTTGATAAAGTTACGACTATTGCCGGGAGATCTTCGCTCCACGAAATCAATCGCGCCAGTGAAATTATAAATTTGCTCACTAAACACAACGCCCAGTATACCTATGATTACTATTAAAGCACCCCATACGAATGTCATAGTCGTAGTTTAGCATAACAGAGTTATCTATTATAGATCTGGTGCAGGCTTGAAAATCGAGCATTTTCAGGTTACAATGGTCTGGTTCTTTTTACTCGCAAAATGCGGGCTTGTAGCTAAGCTGGCTTGAGAAAGTCGCCGGACATTCTCAAATAGCAATTAGCGCGGTGCTCTAAACAGTGTAACTTTATATTTATAAGATGTAAGTAAGAATAATGTGTATTAAGGGCTTGTAGCTCAGCTGGTTAGAGCGCGTCACTGATAATGACGAGGTCGGAGGTTCAAGTCCTCCCAAGCCCACCATTCGCATGGGGACTTCCTGCTGGCTTCGGTCAGCTAGTCTCCACCAGGCAATTATTCACTCTGCTATAATATCTTTATGGCAGTCAAACAAGAATTTGATTTTAGTGACCTAAACGCACTGTTTATTAACTGTACTCTCAAAAAATCACCAGATGTATCAAATACTGAGGGACTAGTTAAAATAAGCCGGGCAATAATGGAAAAACACGGTGTTAAAACCAGTCTAATTCGCTCAATTGACCACGAAATTGCAACCGGAGTTTGGCCAGATATGCGCGAGCACGGCTGGGAATCCGATGAGTGGCCAGAGATTTATAGTAGAGTTCAGAGGGCTGATATTTTGGTTATTGCTGGGCCGATCTGGCTAGGTGATAACAGCTCAGAGACCAAAAAAGTTATCGAACGACTGTACTCATGCTCTTCGCTTCTAAATAAGAAGGGTCAATATGATTATTACGGTAAGGTTGGTGGATGTTTGATTACTGGTAACGAGGACGGCATTAAACACTGTGCGATGAATATACTCTATAGTTTGCAACATGTTGGCTATACTATTCCGCCACAAGCCGATGCGGGCTGGATTGGCGAAGCGGGACCCGGTCCATCTTACTTAGATAAAAATTCTGGTGGCCCACAAAATGATTTTACGAATCGTAACACCACCTTTATGACCTGGAACCTAATGCATATGGCAAAGTTACTAAAAGATAATAAAGGTATCCCTGCTTATGGCAATCAACGTTCTGAATGGGATGCTGGTTCGCGCTTCGATTTTGAAAATCCAGAGTATCGCTAGACTCGTGAATATGCTATAATTTCTATCTGTTATGGGGCATTAGCTCAGTTGGCTAGAGCACCTGCTTTGCAAGCAGGGGGTCCGGGGTTCGAGTCCCCGATGCTCCACCAAAGAAAACACCGACCAACAAGGTCGGTTTTTTCTTTGACTAGATTGTCGAGAACCCAGTTGCCCAAAGGCGGGGTTCGGTGGAGCCGAGCCACGCGCAGAAAACTTAGTTTAGAGCATGGCGAAGCGTAGAAGGGCTTTGGCCCGCTATCCCCGATGCTCCACCAATAAGAAAGTCTCAAACCGTGGGACTTTTTTATCGGCAAGATTGATTCCTTCTTGTACTTATTTGGGTATTTACTTAAATTAAACTAAAGAATACAATTAATTTTGTAAATGTACCCCAAACAGGAGGTTGTCTATACGACGCCATCATTATTACCTCAGAAGCTGACATAACTCGGTATCACCCCGAGGCTGTCAGTGGCCGCCACGAGCTGGTCGTCCTCAGCAATGAGGGCTGTACTAGTATAGGCGAAATTCACGTAACCGTCTGTCGCATTTGCTACAGCTGCCACTATGTGGTCTTTGACCTGACTGGAAAGGAACTGAGTTCGGACCTTGAACTCGGCTTCGATAGCCTGGCCGATGCCATTGAGTGTATGTTGGATGCAAGCAACGTACGGTTGCCTCGAGAGAGGAGCAGAGATGCTTAGCTGTTTGACAGCAACCTGAGGTAGGGCGTGACGAGCTGAAACAGGACTCGTCAGCCCTTAGACCCTAGTGTTACTAGGGTCATTTTATTTGGTATGTTTTTGAAATTCGCCTAGATGTGGTATAAATACCTCATTCTTGTTCCTTAAAGAATTTAAGTTGACCTTGAACATTCTTACAACAAGGTGGGTTGTGAATATGTGTGAAGCAAGTTCTGACAGGGGATTGGCCGGCAAGAATCTCAGTAATCGACGCTGGATTATCTTCTGCACCGTTATTAACAGCGCAGCACTTCTTGGGTTGGTTGTGTCCGATAAGTTGTTTACGAACATCCTATTCTTACTATCGGGACTCCTCTCTGTGCGTGTGCTGATTGGTTTTGCTCTTAGCCCAGAGGTTGATTGAAGCAATGGAGCCCCGGGAAATTCTCGGGGTTCTTATTATTTATGGCATGTACTGGTCTTAAAGTTGACGATTAAGCTTAAACACTTTAATATTAAGCCTAATAGTTAATAGGAAACAAGAATGGCAAAAACTAAGACTACAAGTAAATCGAAGACAGCTAATAAATCGAGAGTTAATAAAAAAGTTACCAAAAAACCAGTAAGCAAATTGCTAATTGGTGGTATTTTGGTTGGTATTATTGCAATCGTTGGCATTGTTGTTGTCTATACAAGCCAGGCTGCGGCGGTGAAAAATGTTGTGGATGTTTATAGGAGCCAAACGAGTGTTTTTGCAGATGGGGCTAATTGTATCAAAACAAGCAGGGGTGGAGGGTACTATAACACCTATTGTAGATATGGTAATTATCCAAACGGTACTGCTAGGTGGAAAAGAGAACAGCTCGATAATAACCCTGGAGACTACAAGTGTGTGATAATATTCGAGAGAAAAACCAATACTGGTAGTACTAAATCTTACAATGCTTATGGGCCACTACTTAATGACTGGAAGCCTGTTTTAACTAACAACAATATCCAAAATAGAGGGGATCTTAGGTTTGCTTTCACAGACTCCTGTGACTAGCACTTGCAAGTTTAGGTAGTTTGCCAATAGATTTTGATATAATATAATCTATGAATTTGGGGGAATGTGGCAAAAAGGTCCAAATCAGAATTTAGATGTGTTGTGCACGGTAGCTTTGGCCGGCACTTTAGCGAAATTCGCTCAGCAATGCGGACTTTCAAAAAAGCTGATATACAAGTGATTGCGCCCGAATCGGATGAGATTACTGCAATTAATGGCAACTTTCTATTGTTAGAATACGAAGAAAAACTCGACCCGCGTTTTGTAGAACTTCGCTACCTTCATCAGCTGCATAAACTGGGGTCTAATGGCTTCAGTTATTTTGTTAATCCTGGTGGCTATTTGGGACGCAGTGCCGCTTATGAACTTGGCATTGCCCATGCTACCAATGTGCCCTGCTACTTTAGTCATAAACCAAAGGATCTGCCGGTGTATGTACCAAATAGCCATATTATTAGTCCAAGCGGCTTAGCTGAATATATATTAACTAATGCTCAACTACCAAGTGTTTCTATAAACCAAAGCAAAACCAAGATTCACAGAATGTTCCAAAAGTTAATTAACCCTGGTTCTGTGGTGGCAACGGGCGGGATAATTACTTACCAATCAAAACCTTCGAGTTTGCCGGAGGTGCTTTTGGTAAAAACTCACAAATGGGGTCACCGCTACTCGATGGTGGGTGGTAAAGTTCGGCGTGGTGAGCGTTTGCACGATGCCTTGAGACGAGAAGTAAAAGAAGAGACTGGATTGAAGGCAGAAATTGGTAAACACATTGCAACATTTGATCAGCTCAAAGACTCCGGCTACTATCAGGATTTTGTCCACCATATGTTTGTCGATTATGAAGTTAGAGTTGATAGCAAAAAAGTACGGCTTAATGAAGAAGCTCAGGATTACATTTGGGCTCCGGCCGAGCAGGCCTTGGCTGAGCTAAATATTGAACCCAACGCCAGGCACACGCTCGAGCTATATGCTGCTAGCTAACTACAGGCCTAGAATTATTATCAGAGCCATTACTGCCATTAGTAAATCTTCGCCCAGGCTGACATAGCTCATAGGTAGCTTAAACACTGTACCCAAACAAGCACACTGTAATACTTTATTATCACGAATACCGCGGTATGCACCAATCGAGTTAATAATCATTAGAATAAGAGTAGTCCATAGGGCAATATTTATTTCAAAGCGGAACAAAAACATTAGCCCCAAAGCTATTTCGATAAATGGATAAATAAAGCCATATGCCCTAACTCGCATAGCGATAATGTCGTACATGCCATAGGCTTCGGCAAAGACAGAAAGTTTAATAAGTTTGAACCCACCAAAGATTAACAGCCACCAAGCCATAAAATCGATCATCATGCTTGGACCCATCCATAATCCGGTGTAGGCAGCCTTGACGATCGTTAAAGCAACAATGACCATTATTATGATTATTAGTGGCATAAAACTGCGGAGCTTAAAGTAAAACTTCATATGCTTAATTATACACCTTAAAGTTCAGGAGCCCCGTTCGCTTGTGGCGAACGGGGCTCTAGTGGCTAGGGGAAGCGCACGGTGGCAACGGCATTGCGACCGTGGCGGTGCAGAACGCAGTAGGGACCAGTTGGTTGATCGTGCTCGGCCATAACCAAGATGGTGTCGAGATCGTGTGGAATGGCCGGGAACCGTGCGAGGTATACACCTCTTGCCTGGTCTGGTGTGCGCCCCTGGGCGAGCAATCGACCGCAGGGGCCAACTAGCTCGTAGATGCTTTTACTTTTCCTTTCGGTGCGTGGTTTTGCTGCGAGGTTTGTTTGGCTTTCGCCGAGCTTCATGGCGGGTCTCCTCCGAATCCCGTGAAACTTCACCAACAAACCGGTAGTTTTCCTTCCTAAGGTTGCTAGCAGTCATTACCGGTATGCTTGGATTGTATTACTGAGTAGATATATGGTCAAGCTAGCTATGGTAAAATATTGATATGAGGGATTATTTAATTGCTAGCGAAACCGATGCCACTGCCGAGAAAGCAATAATTGTATTGCCAGATATTTGGGGTCAGACAGATTATAGCTACTCGACATTAAAGCAACTTACAGAAAGGTTTAAGTGTCCATGCTATTTGCTGGATTACTTTTACGAGATAACTAAGACACCTAGTAAGTTTAATCCTGAAACCGACGAGGCTAAGGCACTTAGCCTTATGGATATGATGCGTGGTGAGGAATTTATGGATATATTCACCACTGCACTTAATGATATTAAGGTCGAGCAGCCAAAACTCAAGCAACTAGCCGTAATCGGTTTTTGCTTTGGAGGACGCCTGGCTTATCTAAGCGGCCTCGCCGGTGAGGTTAGTAAAATAGTCTCTTTTTATGGTGCTGGTGCCCACACCGAAAAT
Organism: uncultured Candidatus Saccharibacteria bacterium; assembly: GCA_964430405.1. Classification (GTDB taxonomy): domain Bacteria; phylum Patescibacteriota; class Saccharimonadia; order CAILAD01; family BJGX01; genus CAYSEY01. Next base: position 6,677 of record CAYSEY010000014.1, on the reverse strand, counting down.
TATCTCGACGATAAGAGTCCAATTACTGCACTTTGTGACAAGCGTAAAAATGATAAGCAACTAAAAGTATTAAGCTTCTATGGCAATCAAGATGGTAGTATCTCAACCGATGATCAAACAAAAACTAAGCAACAACTTGAGAGTGCTGGAATTAAATACCAAGCAAAGGTTTATGATGCTGGACACGCCTATTTTCAGCCGGGGCGACCTAATTACAACGAATCTGCATCGGCTAGTTCTTGGAAAGATCTTGAAGTCTTTTTAACGGAGTAAGATTATGAACCAAACTAATCCACAACCACAACAACCTTCAACTTTAAAGCAAGCCGTCATTACATTCTTTGCGGTAGTTGTAGCAATTCCACTAGCGAACTTTATTAGCTTTTTGGGATTGGCATTTATTATGGTAGTCATCATTGCGACGAGTGCTGGATCTGGTGGAGGTGCATCAGATAGCCAAAAATACGTTTATGGTAATGAGTCAAGCAATAACCAGATATTATCGGTAAAGATTAATGGCCCTATTTATAGTCAATCTGAGGCAGAGCAAGATCCTCTGTATAGCATATTCGGAACGGGACTTACGAATGGTGATGCGATAAAGAAAGAGATCGTCGATGCTGCCGGCAATGAAAATGTCAAAGCGATTGTATTAGATATCAATTCTCCTGGCGGGATGATTAATGCTAGCACCGCTATAGCCGATGGAGTTAAATACTATCAGCAAAAAACCAGTAAGCCAGTATATGCATATATTAGCGGCTTGGGTGCCTCTGGTAGTTATTGGGTTGCAGCGTCGAGCGATAAGATCATAGCGGACACTGGTAGTCTAACGGGTAGTATTGGAGTGATATTGGGTAGCGTGCCTTATTACAACGAACCAATCAGCTTGGGTGATGTTGCCACACGGCAACCAATTAAAGTTACGACTTTATCGGCCGGCAAATATAAAGATGTCGGGAACCCTTTTCGTGATATAACACCAGATGAAAAGCAGATGCTTCAAACTGGGTTGGATTATGAATACAATATCTTTGTTGACTATGTGTCAACAAGGCGCGGAATTGAACCAAACAAAATTCGCAACGTTATTGGTGCTGGTATTTATGCGAACGGTCAAGCAAAAGAGTATAAGCTGATTGACGATACTGCTACACGCGAAGCTACTTACTTGCAGTTGGCCGAAAAGGCCGGGCTGAGTGCTAAGGACTACCAAGTAATCGAGCAAGATTATAACTCTGGCTTCTTGGGCGATATATTTGGAGCATGGCTGAACATTTCAAATCCGCAAGCTAAAGTACAATTTAAACGTACATTGTGTAGTGCATTTATGGGTAAGCCCTTGGTATTTCATGGGGATAGTTTAGAGCTGTGTCAAAAATAGCGAATCATATTCACATTATTGGTGTTGGTGGGATTGGTACTTCGGCTCTTGCTCAGTATTATCTGGCACAAGGCAAAGTAGTAAGTGGATCTGATGCCTCACGATCAGAGATCACCGATTTATTAAAGTCAAAAGGTGTGCGAATATATATTGGCCACGAAGCTAATAATGTTCGGGGGGCTGACTTAATTATCCATAGTGCTGCAGTAGGAAAAGGTAATGAAGAATTTGATGCTGCTGAGCTGGAGAGAATTCCAACTAAGCTTTATGCCCAGGCAGTGGGGGATATTACAGAGGGCTATACTACTATTGCGATATCTGGCAGTCATGGCAAAAGCACTACAACTGCAATGGTGGCTAAAATATTGATCGACGCCGGTCTCGATCCGACAGTGATTGTCGGAACCAAAATGCACGAGCTGGACGGAAATAACTTTAGGATGGGGAAAGGCGAGTACCTAGTGCTTGAGGCCGATGATTATAATCGACATTTTCATAATTACCACCCAACTATTGCTGTTGTAACTAATGTCGATGCAGAACACTTAGATATCTACAAAAACATCGCTGGTGTTAAGGAGGCTTTTGTTAAATTCTTGAGCGGTACAAAACAGGGCGGAACAATTATTGCTAACGGACAAGATAGAAACACAATTGATGTAATCAAGAGTACGGACTTATTAAAACACCAAGTAATATTATTTAACGAAACAGATTTAGCAATCCATAGCTTGGGCGTGCCTGGTGAACATAATCAGAGCAATGCCGAAGCGGCTTTTTGGGTAGCAAAAACAATCGGTATATCAGAAGATCAGATAGCGCGAAGTTTGATTGGATTCCGAGGTAGTTGGCGTCGGTTAGAAGAGATTAAAGAGAATGTGTATAGTGACTATGCCCATCATCCTACCGAGATAAAAGCGACTTTAGGGGCTTTAAAAAAAGACAATCCAGATAAAAAACTGATATGTGTATTTCAACCCCATCAACGAGATAGGCTCAATAAGCTATTTGACGATTTCAAAGAAGCATTTGGGTTTGCTGATGAACTATATTTAATACCACTTTATTCTGCACGCGGTCGTGATCATGAATTGGGTGAGGATTCAGAGAGTTTAGCAAGGTTGATTACTAAACCAACGGCTGAGTATTGCAGTTCTTTTAAGCAAGCATACGGAAGGGTCGAGCCGAAGTTTAAAGATAGTATCGTGGTATTTATGGGCGCAGGTGATATCGATGACAACTTAAGGAGTATTCTGTAATTTATATTAGCTTGAATATTGTTATATAATGTTTGAGTAATGGATTCTACAAAAAAGAACATATTAATCGTTGAAGACGAATCTTCTCTAAGTAGCATTCTCAAAAAAGCTTTGTTAGGTGAAGGCTTTGATGTTGATATTGCCGGCGATGGTCAAATTGCTGTTTCTAAGTTGAAGAGTTTGAGGTATGACTTAATCCTGCTAGATATGTATTTGCCAAAGGTCGAGGGCCTACAATTTCTTAAAGAGAAAAAAAAGATGGGTAATATAACGCCTACCTTTGTTTTTTCCAATATAAATGAGGGCGATGAAATGAAGGAAGCGAGGGAGCTTGGAGCTGAGCGCTACCTTATAAAAGCTGATACCTCAATTGATGAGTTATTAACGATTATCAAAGAAAGGCTAAAAGCGTAATATGCAAACCATATACGATAGTCTATAATTCAATCTAACATGAGTAACAATAGCAAATCTAAAAGTATACTGATTGTAGAGGACGAACCCCCTTTGCGGGAGATACTTGCAAAGAATCTCAGAGACGAGGGTTTCGATGTGGTAACTGCCGAGAATGGTCAGTCCGGAATAGATGAACTCAAGAAGAAAAAGAAGTTCGACTTGGTACTACTAGACATCGTGATGCCACAAATGGATGGCTTTTTGACTCTCGAAACTATGCAAAGCGAAGGATTCAATATCCCAACGATAGTTTTGTCAAATATTAGTCAAGGCGAAGAAAGAAGCCGGGCCGCAAAGCTTGGTGCTAAAGGCTATATTGTAAAGTCTGATACCAGCCTTGCAGAAATACTCGATCAAGTTCAATCAGTTCTATCCAAATAATCACAAGACTAGCTGTCTATTTATTTTGTGATATCGGCCATATGTTTGATGATGTATAATAAAACAGTAATGGTTAGATATAAATATATATGACGGATGGTGTAACAACTGACATTAAGTTAATCGAGCAGCGTAACCAGTTGAGTGTGTATTTGTTGGCTGCCAGCGCTGTTAGTTTGGTACTAGCCTCGGTAGCAGTTGTGAACTTTATCAACAAACAATTTATATTGGGGTCATTTGAGGTCTTTTTGATAATATTTTTCTTGGGCACAATTCCCTATGCAAAGAAACAAAGCAAAAGTGTTGAATTATTAGGTAGCATCCTATTGTATGCTACTGCTGGTTTTTTACTCTACCTAATCTACGATCAAAAAGGCCAATTCCCTGCTGCGTTTGCGGGTCTTGCTGGTCTTATACTTGTGGCTTATCTTATGACAAGAGCAAAATACAGTTTGCTAGTATTTGCCATGATTGTTTATATGTTATTTTTGGCATTAAGCTTAAGTGGTGCAATAGGCCTTAGTATAGAAGAGAACGTTAAATACCAAGTTGTATATGTAGCGACTATGCTAGCATTATATTTTAAGCAAAAACTCGATAGGCAAAAACGCGACGACTCAATTACTGCCAATGCCAAGATTGCCGAATTAAACGAGAGACTTGGAGAGAGTCTTGCGACTGCAGACCAAGCGAATGCACGATTCTATTTGGCAACTAGTGCTGCAAGTATTGGGGTATGGGAGTGGAAAATAGGCCCGCACGAATTAGTTTGGGATGACCAAATGTTTCAACTTTACGGTGTTTCTAGAGAGTTAACTCCAGATGTGTTTGATATTTGGCAAAAGGCAATTTGTCATGAAGATGCAAAGTACAATGAAGATGCAATTCAGGAAGCTCTAAAGGGTCGAAAGGAATACGACGTAGTTTATAGAGTTATCTGGCCGAACGGACAAACGCACTTCCTGAAGTCTCGTGCAAAAGTTATTAGGGATAAGCACGGTAAGCCCATACAGATGATAGGTGTAATATGGGATATTACCAAGGAGAAGCTGATAGACCTTGAAAAAACAGAATTTGTATCTTTAGCAAGTCACCAACTTAAAACTCCGTTAACTGCGATTAGTTGGTATGCAGAAATTTTACTCAAACAGAAGCAAGATTTGAAGAGTGATCAATTGAAATACATCACCGAAATTGCAACCGGCAACCACAGGATGATTGAGCTTGTTAATGCCTTGCTTAATGTATCTAGGTTGGAGCTTGGGACCGTATCCATTGAGCCGAAAAGTGTTGATGTGTCTGAAGTCTTTTCAAGCATAGAGGATGAATTTTCGCAAAAGATTAAGCATACAAAGCAAACGCTTAGTATTAGTATCGATAGTAAAATACCAAATATTTATACGGACGAGCAGTTATTTAGGATCGTTGTGCAAAACCTGATTTCCAACGCCGTTAAGTACTCCCCAGAAAAAGCTAAAATTGTAGTTAAAGTTGGATTTAGCAAACCGTCTAAAACAAGTAAAGCCCCAGCCTCTAGAGGGATCGTTGTGAGCGTGCAGGATAACGGCTATGGGATACCCGAGGATGCTCAGGCTCGAATTTTTGAAAAGTTATATAGAGCCGAAAATATTAAAACATTGAACACCGACGGAACCGGGCTGGGGTTATATATGTCAAAACTATTAGCCGAAGCCCTCCATGGTAAGCTGTGGTTTGATTCAAAGGTTGGAAAGGGTACGACATTTTATTTAAAGATACCTATAAGTGCAAATATTCATAGAGCAGGCTCAAAGAGCCTGGAGAGCAAGCCAGAATTGTAGTGGGGTAGACGCAATGTATTTGGTGGTCTAGAATTAAATCATGGATAAAGCGCTCAAAACTGTGTTGGTCGTCGATGACGAGATTGCTTTAGTTAAGGCACTTGAGACTGTACTAAAATCCGAAGGTTATAAAGTTATAACAGCCTCGGACGGTGAGGTGGGTTTCAAGATGTGTCATGATAATCATCCTGACTTAATATTGCTAGATATACTTATGCCACACCTAGATGGACTAGGTATGCTAGAAAAGTTACGTACTTGTAAGGACGATTTTTGCGAACATGTCCCGGTTATAATACTTACTAACCTGACCAACGAAGATTTTGAGAAAAACGCTAATAAATTAGATGCTCCTGACTATGTTATAAAATCCGATACTGATCTGAAGAGTATCGTAGCAATGGTTCATAAAAAGCTAAAAAATTTAGAATAATCAACCCGACTTTTCGGCTTGTAAATCAAGTTGTTATTATTGCTGTCTACACCTATAATTAAACATAAGTGTAAATATGCACACTTGAACAACTTTTATGAGTATTGACCCAAAACAAGAGGCTAAGTTTAAGGAATTAACTCAGGGCTATAGCCCTGATAATTATTCTGTACTTAAGATCCGTAGTCACGAAAGTCGGCTAAGGTGGCTGGTTTATTCTATTCTGGGATTTTTAGCGTTATCAATAGCCGTTTTACTTTTTTTACAGACTCTCTGTTTGGATAGCTGGTATGGCAGACTATTTAGGTTCGGTAATACTTGTAACTTCAGTACTAGCAAAACTGGGTCAACAGCTGCGCAGCTCAAGTACGATAACGGAACTTTGTCTTTAGTAACCGATCAAGGATCGTCGTCGGTTTTGATCACCCCGCTGATACCCGGTGCACCCAAGGGACTTATTGGCCCAAGTGGATTGCCGGGCAAATCCGGTGGTGAGGGACAGCCCGGTGCAGATGGGCAAGCTGGGGTTGCGGGCCCACGGGGTGCTATTGGACCCGAAGGACCAGCTGGTTCTGGTGGGTTTATTGGTGTAATTGACGACGTAAATGTTACTGGTTCACTGGCAGCTAGCGTGCTAACTCTGGGCTGGCAAGGCCAGCTTTCGGTTGAACGTGGTGGAACGGGTATAGACGGTAGCGCGGCCCCTAATGGTAGTCTGCTTATCGGCGATGGTTCCGGGTATACCCTCTCCACCATCACCGCTGGCTCTGGTGTCTCAGTAACCAATGGTGCTGGCTCAATTACCCTCAACCTAGACAACACTGCAGTTACAGCGGGCAGTTATGGTTCAGCCTCTAGTGTTGCTACCTTCACAGTTGATGCTCAGGGCCGCCTCACGGCTGCTGCTAATACCGCCATTGCTATTGATGCTAGCCAAATAACTT
>CAYSEY010000013.1:7750-12866 GCA_964430405.1 uncultured Candidatus Saccharibacteria bacterium | reverse complement strand
GCGCAAAGGTTTGCGTATTGGAGATACGGTAGTTATTCAAAAGGCTGGTGATATTATTCCGGAAGTTTTGGAACCAATTGTAAAACTTCGAACTGGCAAGGAAAAGATTTGGAAAATGCCCAGCGAGGTGAATGGCGTAAAGGTAGTTCGTCCAGAAGGTGAAGCTGTAGCGAGGTTAGCCGATTTACAAACAGGTGAAATCCGTTGGCAGAGTTTAATTCACTTTGTTTCTAAATCTGCTTTCGATATTGATGGCCTGGGAGAAAAGATATTAGCACAGCTTATGGAAGAAGGTTTGATTGAATCAGCAGTTGATATTTTTAAACTCCAAAAAGACGACTTAGTGGGGCTGGAAAGATTTGCCGAACTCAAAGCTGATAACTTAATTGGGTCTATCAACGAACATAAGAAAGTTACGCTTGGACGGTTTATTTATGCACTGGGTATTCGACATGTTGGTGCTAAAACGGCCAATGATATTGCCGAGCATTTTCATACTATAAAAAATGTAATGGAAGCTAGCTTAGAGCAGCTGCAAGGAATTGATGGCGTTGGGGATGTGGTGGCAGAGTCAATGTTTAGCTGGTTGAAGAAAAAAGAAAACATTAAGTTGGTTAGTAGTTTAACTAAGGCTGGTGTGGAAGTATTAAATACCAGTGGCAAGCCAAAGGGTAAGTTTACCGGCACAACCTGGGTGTTTACTGGAACCATGAATAGCTTGAGTCGCGATGAGGCAGGTTCCAAAGTTCAGGCATTGGGTGGCAATGTAACAAATTCTGTAAGCAATAAAACCAGCTATGTTGTTGCTGGTGCAGAGCCCGGCAGTAAATACGACAAAGCCAAAAAGCTTGGAGTTACGGTGCTAAGCGAGGAAGAATTCATTTCGAGAATATAAAATATGCTAAAATACTAAACATAACAAGGAAAACAAATGACAACTCAACAAACCGAAGCTTGGAAAAGAGTCCGTAGTGCCGGGACCGTAAACTTGGTAGTAGGCATAATAACACTCATTATGGCTCTGATCTTCATATTAATATCAATTGTCTTAATTGTGGCCAATTTTAATATTCCGAGTGATGATGGTGGTGAGCCAATGCCTTCATGGGTACTTGGTGGAATATTATTGTTTTTCCTTTTGGTGTTTTCGCTGCCAATCGCAATCGTAGATATAGTTGCTGGTGTAAAAATGCGCAAACCAGTTCCAAAACCAAGAGGCTGGGTAATTTATACGGTCGTAGTTGGTGCGCTTGGAGCAGGCAGCATAACTGGTATATTGCAGTTGATATTTGGAATTCTGGCGCTCAGCTCTTCGCACGATCTTGAATCCAGTCAAGTTCCAGCCGAATCAAGTAAATAGGGTGAAACTAAAAAACAAAAATACCCTATACTGCTTTAGCCCAGCAGTAATGGCGGTAACCCTGGTAATCGAGTTATCGTTGGTCGTTTACGTATTTTTTCGCACAAAGCCATCAAGTATAAAACGAATCGCAATTGCGATACTACTTCTTTTAGCAATCTTCCAGATGGCGGAATACATGGTTTGTGGTGTGTACGGTGAGGTACTCGTAAATAGCGCTTCACGTATAGGCTATGTAGCAATAACCTTCTTGCCAGCTTTAGGTATTCACCTTGCTAATGAAATATCTGGAAGAAAAATGAACTGGACCACTATAGTTGCTTATTTGCTGGCGGCTTGCTTTGCTATTTACTTTGGGTTTGCACCAGCTTCAATTAATAGCTCGATATGTACGGGTAATTATGTAATATTCAATCTTCAAAATACTGCCGCATTGATTTATACGATATATTATTTTGGCTTGCTTTTTAGTTTAATAGCACTATCCGTTCAGCTTGCCAGGGAGCAAAAAAACAGAGACAAACGACGCGCTTTACACTGGCTAGTAATTGGCACTCTTGTATTTTTAGTTCCAACTGGATTGATGTATTGGTTTTATCCAGAAATTGAGCAAGCAATACCATCGATAATGTGTGGGTTTGCGGTCTTATATGCAATTATTCTTGCGGGTAGAATTGTTCCGCTCGCCACAAAAGCAAAAAGCTCCTAAGCTCCCAATACCCAGCTTAACCTGGTAGAATACCTATATACATGAGTAAAATATCCTCATCCGAAATAGAAAAGGTCGCTCAGCTTGCAAGGATCGAACTGTCATCCGAAGAGCTGGACTCTATTACTATGGAGATTGGAGCCATCCTTGGTTTTGTAGAAACTTTACAGTTGGTAAAAACCGACAATACCCTTCCGACTAGTCAGGTAACTGGACTAACTGATGTTTGGCGTGAGGATGAGATCGTAGAATCAAAAGTTTCTGTAACCGAGCTACTTGCAGGAGCTCCAGGCATACAAGACGGTTATGTTAAGGTGAAGAAGGTATTGTAGTGGCTAAATTAGATTATTTAACGATCCCTGAAGCTCACAAGTTGCTGACTGATAAAGTTGTTACTGCGACCGAATTAGCTAACTACTATATTTCTAAAATTCATAATTTAAACCCAAAAATCCGGGCAGTACTAACTATTTGTGAAAAAGAAGCCCTGGCCCAGGCAAAGAAGGTTGATCAAAAAATTGCCAAGGGCATGAAAATTAGCCAGCTAGAAGGAATTCCCTATACAGCCAAAGATATGTTTCTCACAAAAGGGATTCGAACCACTGCGGCAAGTAAGATTTTAGAAGATTACATCCCGCCTTATTCGGCAACTGTTATCGAAAAGCTCGATGCGGCCGGTGCGGTATTACTAGCTAAAGTCAATCAGGACGAATTTGCGCACGGTGGCAGCACCGAAAATAGTAGTTTCCATGTGACCCACAACCCTTGGAACTTAGATTATGTGCCGGGTGGTAGCTCGGGGGGGTCGGCTGCAGCTGTGGCTGCTGATCTTGGAATTTTTAGTCTCGGTACTGATACTGGTGGATCTATCCGCCAGCCAGCAGCTTACTGTGGCGTAACGGGCTATAAGCCTACCTATGGATTGGTAAGCCGATATGGGGTGGTTGCTATGGCCAGCAGCTTTGACTGCATAGGCCCGATCACGCGAAGCGCCGAAGATGCTTTTAAAGTCCTGACAGTTATCGCTGGTCGTGATAGAGCAGATTCGACAACCATAGACTCTGACATCAGCTCTCATAGGGCAAAAAAAGTAAAAACCATCAAAACCTTCGAGTTAGATTCTTTGCTCGAAGCCCAGGGAGGGTTAAAGCGATTAGGTTCAGCCGGCGTAATTATAAAACCAGAAGCAGGGCGTCTGCTAGACGAATCGTTGGCGTTGGCAACTTACTATATATTAGTTCCGTCCGAGATTAGCTCGAATTTAGAACGGTATGATGGGATTCGCTACGGCAGTCGGGCGGATAGTGCAACCGACTTATTACAGACATATTTAAAAACTCGAGGTGAGTATTTTGGTCCCGAGGTAAAGCGCCGTAATATGATTGGCACCTATGCGCTCTCGGCAGGTTATTATGACGCGTATTATAAAAAAGCTATGCAAGTGCGGACCCAGATTATTGAGAAATTTGAGAGTTACTTTAAGGACTGTGACTTAATTATTACCCCAACTACAATTGGCGGGGCATTTAAATTTGGCGCCAAGTCTGATCCGGTAGAAATGTATAAGACTGACTTATTAACAGTAGCGGCTAATTTAGCCGGATTGCCAGCTGTTAGTATCCCTGCCGGGTTTGATGAAAATGGCTTACCGCTTGGCTTGCAAATAATGGGCCCACAAGGTGATGACGTTGAGGTCCTCCAAATGGCCCAGGCAATCCAAGCTAGCACTGATTGGCATTATAAAGTTAAGGAGTTGGTGATATGAATATATCGATAATTTCGTTTGTTGTGGCATTGATTGTGATTACCGTTTTAGTAGTAATGCTCATGAAGCAGAAGGCTAAGCCTCAACGCAAAGAGTATAGAGTCAATAGTCAAGATCATGAATCCTCAAAAGCACAGGGTCTTAACGTTGGTTTGGTGCAATCTAAGTGGGCAGAGATTACTACCATGCAGAATTCGGGTCCTTCGGGGCTCAAAACTGCACTTTTTGAAGCAGACAAGCTTCTGGATTACTGTATGATTGGCAAAGGTTTTACAGGTGAGACTATGGGAGATCGACTGAAGAGTGGTGGTAGCCAATTTAGCAATCTGGATGCTGTTTGGGGGGCGCACAAACTACGCAATCAGTTAGCTCATGAAGTGGAACACGATATAGTCCCCGAACAAGTTAAACAGGCCATTATGGCACTGGGCAATGCCATTCGTGATTTAGGAGTTAATATAAAATGAGGTCTTACTACCCAACTATTGGAATAGAGATTCATACCCAGCTAGCCACAAAGAGCAAAATGTTTTGCGGATGTAATAATGATAGCCGAAAGGCTAAACCAAATACTAATGTATGTCCAGTTTGCATGGCATTGCCAGGAACTCTACCGGTAGTTAATAAGGGTGCAATTGAGATGGCGATTAAATTGGCTAAAGGTTTTAGCGCCGAAGTTGCGAGCGTAACTAGCTTTGATCGCAAGAACTACTTTTATCCGGATTCGCCAAAGGGCTACCAGATTACCCAGATGGATCAGCCGATTATCCAAAACGGCTTCGTTGAGATTTTTGTTGATGGAAAATTCAAAAAAATTGGTGTTCACCATGCCCATCTAGAGGAGGATGCTGGTAAACTGACACATCCGTCTGGAGCTGATTATAGCCTAGTAGATTATAATCGCGCCGGAACGCCATTAATCGAAATTGTGTCCGAGCCAGACATTAAAAGCGCCGAGGAAGCCAAGCGTTATCTTCAAGAAATTTATAACATTGTGACTAGCTTGGGTATTTGCGATGGCGATATGGAACATGGAAACTTTAAGTTTGATTTGAATGTGTCGGTCAGTGATGATCCAAATAAACTCGGAACTCGAACGGAGTTGAAAAACCTTAATTCTTTTAGGAATGCCGAACGTGCTTTAAATTACGAGATCGAGCGACAAATAGATACTTTAAAATCAGGCGATACTATCGAACAAGAAACACGTGGCTGGAACGATGCTAAGTCAATAACTTTTAGCCAACGAAGCAAAGAAGAAGCCAACGATTATCGATATTTT
>CAYSEY010000013.1:6638-7740 GCA_964430405.1 uncultured Candidatus Saccharibacteria bacterium | reverse complement strand
AAAGTTCAGAGCTCAGTTGGCGTAATGCCACTCACAGTTCGACGTGAACTGGTCAATTTAGGTCTAAGCATCGATGAACAAGATGTATTGATAGGTCAGCCCAAGACGATGCAAATATTTCAAACTGCTAGATCTATTTTGAAATCGCCAGATTTAGTTAAAAAAGCTATTAATTGGCTTGTGGGAGACTATCAGGCTTTATTGGGTAGTTCGACTAGCCCCAGTAAGCTTACTGGCAAGAACTTGGCCGAGCTTATCAAGCTAGTGTCGAGCGGTGATATTAGTTCTAAGATAGCCAAAGACATATTTGAAGATGTAGTTTCTGGGATAGAGCCAAATAAAGTTATTGAGCAAAAAGGTTTGAAACAATTGTCTGATGTGAATGAATTAGAAGTGATTGTAAAAGAAATAGTAGATAGTAATCCAAAAGCAGTCGAGGACTATCGGTCTGGCAATACGAAAGCAATTGGATTCTTTGTGGGCCAGGCTATGGCTGTAACTAAGGGCCAGGCTAACCCTGGAAAACTAAATGAACTCGTGGTTAAATTACTTAAGGAGTAAATATGCCACCACTTAGCGCAATTCAGTCGGATTTTATTAAGGGCTTCCAGAACGTTACTATTTCTGTAAACGAAATAATCCCAAGGTTACCAGTAGCGCTAATTGGACTTTTGGCGGGTATTATAGTTATCAAGGTTATAGGCAGATTCTTGGCTCCTGCCTTACGCTTCACTAAGTGGCCTATTGGTCTTCAGGAGATAATGGTCACCTTGATTAGGGTTGCAATGTGGGTGTTTCTACTTATTACAATTCTTCAGGTTCTTGGGCTTACTAGCGTAGCATTGGCCATAACAGGTTCATTTGCAATCTTATTAATTGGTTTCTCAACTGGTATTTCTAATACTGTTAGTGATTTAATTGCTGGCTTGCAGTTAGCCAATGATAAAGATTTTAAAGTTGGTTTTAAGGTTAAGGCAGGGGATCAGAAAACTGAAGGTATCATTCGAGAAATGGATGTTAAAAAGACTAGGATAGAAGCTGAAGATGGTAAGCTACATGTAATCCCTAATAGTGTTATAGAAAAAAATGAATGGGTGGTATT
>CAYSEY010000013.1:0-6628 GCA_964430405.1 uncultured Candidatus Saccharibacteria bacterium | reverse complement strand
GTAAATAATGGAAACACTACTGATTGTATTGATTGTATTGGTTGCGATAGCGCTAATCATTCTTATGGTTTATACCATCATATTTTTAGTCGGTATGGTAAAGGCAATGAAGCAGGTTCGAATAGCAGCGGAAAAAGTACAAGAAAGTGCGGATTCAGCTGTTGAGTTGGTAGATGAGGTGCGGAGTGCGGTTGTAAATCCGAGTATTGTAGCACTTATGATTGAAAAGTATTTAAAACGCCATTATAAGAAAGGTAGCAAGAAAAATGAGTAGACGTAAAGGTGGTTTTTTTGTAGGAGCGGCTATAGGGGCGGTTGTTGCAGGCGTAACTGCTTTATTATTTGCACCAAAAGCCGGCGAAGAACTACGAGAAGACATTGCAAATAAGGCAAAGGAAGTTAGTAAAGATTTGGACAATAAGATTGCCAAAGCCAAAAAAGACGCTGAAGGTTTGTCTGGCGAAGCAAGAGCCAAAAAGTTACAGTCTATCGAAAAAGCAGAAGCGTTAAAAGCAAGTCTGATGCAGAAGAGTCATGAGTTCCATAAGTCAGGCAAAAAAGTAACTCGAGTTGCAGCACGAGAAGCGGATAAAATGATTCAGGACGGAAAAGTGCTCATAGGTCAACTTGATGATCACAAAACAGAGGTCGCCAAAGATACTAAGAAATTTGTAAAAAAGGCAGGTAATGCTAGTGGCAGAGTAGTGCGTGCAGCTTCAAAAGAATTGCAAAAAGACGTGAAAAAACAGCCTCAAAAGCCTAAGAAATAATGACTACCAAGAGTCGAAATAATAAAGCTAGAGCAACCGATGTTTTGTCGTTAGATGCAGTACTAGAGTTGCTAAGAGACCCGAAAAAATTGTTCTGGCTGAACTTCAAAGCTGGTTTCGTACGTGGGTTTGCGGGAGTTATGGGTGCCGTTTTGGCTCTTTTAATAATTGGGTATTTGGTAGCAAGCTTAGGGGGTGTACCAATAATTGGAGATTTTGTTAAAGACATCGGCGAAGCGTCCCAGACGACCCAGTAGCCTGATATAATAGATCTCAAAGTGAGGGAAGATGGCCGAGGCAGAATCAACAGCCGAAGATATTATTAAAACTGCTCGTAAACAGCAAGGGTTTGTGGATTTTGTGCATCTGCACAATCACACTCACTATAGCTTACTCGATGGATTACAAAAGGTGCCTCAAATGCTCGATAGGGTTGCTGAATTGGGTCAAGAAGCTGTCGCTATTACAGATCATGGAACTATGAGTGGCGCTATTGAATTCTACAAGCTATGCAAAGAGCGAGGAATTAAGCCGATTATAGGTATGGAAACATACGTGTCCCCACGTAGGCATACAGATAAGAGTAGTGCTGAAGATAGGAATCCATATCATCTAACTTTGCTTGCAAAGAACCTTAAGGGCTATAAGAACTTAATGAGGTTAAGTTCAATTGCCTGTTTAGAAGGGTTTTATTATAAACCGCGAGTTGATCATGAGCTACTCGAGAAATACTCTGAAGGACTAATAGTGCTTTCGGGATGTTTGGGGGGAGAGTTGGGGTCGTTTATAAGTAACGATGAAAACGACCGAGCTCGAGAAACCGCTAAATGGTACAGAGATGTTTTTGGTAAGGATAATTATTATTTGGAAATGCAGCCACATGTAGATTGGCAACCCCAGAGCAAGCTAAATAATGAACTTAAAAAAATATCTAAAGAATTAGAAATAGGCTTAGTAGTTACAGGAGACTGCCATTATTCCACGGAGGCTCATCATTATCCTCATGATATTCTACTCTGTGTTCAGACCGGATCGACAGTTGAAGATCCGAAGAGGATGAAGCTCGAAATGGATCTATCGATGCAGCCCGGTGAGCACTTTCTGAAAAAGTTTAAAGACGCGCCTGAAGTTGTTACAAATAGTGTCAAAATTGCTGAGATGTGTAACATCGAATTGGAGCTAGGTAAAATCTTAATACCGCGTTTCCCCAGTGTTCCAAACGGTGAAACGGAAAAAAGCTATCTTAGGAAGCTAGTTTATGTCGGTGCCGCAAATCGTTACACCGACATGCCTAAATCGGAAATCGAAAATGCTACAGAAGATACCGTACGGCCAAAGTTGGATGACAAAGTTCAGGATAGGATCGAGTATGAACTTAGGGTTATAGGTGAGATGGGGTATGAGGGGTATATGTTGATTGTTGCCGATCTTATTAACTGGAGCAAGAGTCAGGGTATAGTTTGTGGCCCGGGACGTGGTAGTGCTGCGGGCTCAATCATTGCATATTGCACAAATATTACAGAGCTAGATCCATTAAAATATGATTTGTTGTTTGAGCGTTTTCTAAATCCAGACCGGATAAGCATGCCCGATATTGATATGGATTATGCAGATGATAGACGAGAGGAAGTTATTGCGTATGCAACCGAAAAATATGGCCAAGAACAGGTCGCGCAAATAATTACTTTTGGTATTATGGCGGCTCGAAATGCAGTACGCGATACGGGGCGAGTGCTTGGTATGCCCTATGGTGAAGTGGATGCAATTGCTAAGCATATACCCGCACCTGTACAGGGGCGCCATATTCCACTTAAAGTATCAATCGTAGATAACCCAGAACTTAAGGCAGAGTACGAAGGTAATCCTAGGGCTAAAGAAGTGATTGATATAGCTATGCAGTTAGAGGGAACTATTCGTAACGCTGGGACACATGCAGCCGGTGTAGTTATTGCTCCGGAACCACTCGTAGAATTCACTCCGTTAATTAGGGCTAGCAAAGGCGGAATTGCCACTCAGTACTCCATGAACCCTATAGAGGACCTTGGTTTGCTTAAGTTCGATTTTTTAGGTCTATCAAACCTAACGGTTATTAAAAATGCACTACGAATAATTAAAAAAGTATATAAGCAAGATATCGAAATCAGCGAAATACCAATAGACGATAAAAAAACTTTTGAATTGTTAAGTAATGGTGATACAACCGGTGTATTCCAGTTGGAGTCAGCTGGCATGAAGCGTTATTTGCGCGATCTCAAACCCGATAAATTTGAAGATATAGTTGCGATGGGCGCATTGTATCGTCCGGGGCCAATGCAGTGGATTGAGGATTTTATAAACCGTAAGCACAACTCGGCATTGATAGCTTATGGTCATCCCAAAATGGAGGCAGCGCTTAAAGAAACCTATGGCATTATTGTTTACCAAGAGCAAGTTATGCAGATTGCTAAAGATTTGTGTGGATTTACTGGGGGACAGGCTGACACACTAAGAAAGGGTATTGGTAAGAAAATACCTGAGGTGCTGGCCAAAATGAAAAAAGAATTCATAGAAGGGGCTATTAAAAACTCCGATGTAGATAAGAAGTTTATCGAAGACTTGTGGAAGAGCTTGGAAGATTTTGCGGCTTATAGTTTTAATAAGTCACATGCTGCTTGTTATGCACTTATTGCGGTCTGGACAGCGTATCTAAAAGCCCATTTTCCGAATGCCTTCATGGCTGCATTATTAACAAGTGATCATGAAAATCTAGATAGAATTGCAATAGAAGTGGCGGAGTGTCGTAAGATGGGAATAGAAGTGTTGGCACCCGATATTAATGAATCCTTTATGGAATTTGCGGTAGTGCCTGAGTCTGGGCACATACGCTTTGGGTTGGGAGCGGTTAAAAACGTTGGTCAAGGGCCAGTAGAAAAAATAATAGAAGCGCGCGATGAAGGTGGTGCATTTAAGTCAGTTGAAGATTTTGCACAGCGAGTAGATGCTGCAGTAGTGAACAAAAAAGTTATGGAAAGCTTAGTGCGGTGTGGAGCGTTCGATTGCATGGGTGATCGAGATATGCTTTTACATAATGTTGATAAAATAACTTCCTATGCGGGTCGAGCCCAAAAGAATGCACTATCTGGCCAAATAGATATATTCGGTACGCTAAATCTACATGAAGAAATGCCAGCTATCAGTCTTGATGTGCCAACAGACAAAACTGACCCTAGACAGCATCTAATCTGGGAAAAGGAGTTGCTGGGGCTATATGTCAGCACACATCCACTAGATGATTTTAGAAATTACCTTAAACAACAAACACAGTCACTAAAGAAGTTTGATAAATCTGATGACGGTCGATCTATTAAACTTGGGGGTATTATTACCGCCCTTCGTAAAATATATACTCGTAATAATGATCCAATGGCCTTTGTACAGCTAGAGACGATAGACGGGGACGTTGAAGTGATTGTATTTCCTAGGACCTATCAGAAGTACGAGGAACTTTGGATGCTTGATAACGTTATTGAAATAGAGGGTAAAATAAACGCTCGTGATCGTGAAGGTGCGCCAACTGATGATCTGAAAATTATGGCTGACAAAGTAAAGATTTTGAATGCAGAAATAGCTCGAAAGTGGCTACCTCCAAAAGAACCGGAAACCCTAAGTAGTATAGAAATTAAGCTAGACTCAATCACGGACGAGACCTCTTTGATGCAAATTAAGGGCTTGCTCGATGGTTACCCTGGAGACGCAATTGTTACTTTGGAATTTGTTAAGACCGGTCAAAAACTGAAATTACCTACCGGCGCAAATGGCGATGAGAAACTAATCGATGGACTTATTAAGATAGCCGGTTCTGGGAATATTATTACGAAAAAAGCCGAAAAGCACCCTGCTTAACGCTACTTGCCAGATAGGAATATCTGTGTTAGAATTGTTTCGTTATGCAAGAAGCTCTAGCTGCAATAGAAAAAGGCTCAATGAAGAAAAAGATTGCCGATATTCGTGTCGGCGATACTATTCGAGTTCATCAGCGCATTAAAGAAGGCAAGAAAGAACGTATTCAGATTTTTGAAGGGCTGGTTATTAGCTATCGCAAGCAAAATGGAATAGGTGCATTTATTACGGTTCGCAAGGTTGCCTCGGGCGTTGGAGTGGAGAAAAGCTGGTTTGTAAATAGTCCAAATGTAGTAAAGATACAAATCGTTAAACGAAGCAAGGTTCGCCAGGCTGTTCTTGGTTATATGCGTGAGCGTTCTGGCAAATCAGCCCGCATGATCGATCAAGACTTTGATCGTAATGCTGCAAATGAGGCAGATGATCGCACTTCGGCGCAAGCTTCAGCCGATGAACAAGCTAATATTGCTAAAGAAGAAGAAAAAGATGATGGCGATAAGGCTGCTAAGAACGATGAAGCTAAACAGGTTGAAGAGAGTACTGAGGACATTGCAAAAAAAGAGGATAAGGAAGCTTCCAAAGACGACGCATCGAGCAGTGATGATGCTACCACCAATGATTCCAACCAAGATGATAAGTTGAACGAAAGTGGCGATGATGAAGCGCAGTTGCCGGCAGAAGAAACCAAAGAGGGTTTAAAAAAAGCGGATAAGTAATTACAACTAGCTTGTGAACAATAGCCTCTGTAGAGGCTATTTTTTATCTACTAGGTTATTCAAATGGTGATTTAACTGAAATCCGGCCTCAGCATTTGCTGAAGCCGGATTTACTAGGTTGTGACAGACTTATAGGCCTCGAACCAGGCATCAACTCCAATTCCGATACCAGTTCTAACCCAGATGTTTTTCTCACGCACACTACTAAAACTGGTAAACTTACCGGCTTCGTTAGATGTGCGCAGCTCTGCTCGAGCTTTGTTTTCGCCTTCGGCGCGTAGCTCACAGTATAGTCGCGCAATTGTTGTTGCTTCGTCCTGGGGGAGCTGTTCGATGGTACGCAGAGCTCTGGCGCGAATTTCTGCTAGCTGCTCTGTTGAAAGGGGCGTCATCATTTTCCTTTCGGTGGACGTCCATGAGAAACCTTAACACAGTTAAGCTATTAGTCAACCATTGGATGTGTGTATAATGCTACTATTCGGAGGGACAAGTGGTAAGTGCTAGTAAGAGATTAGAAAATTCACTGCGTCGCGAAGGCGCTACATTGATATGTGGGATCGACGAGGTTGGTCGAGGCTGTTTGGCTGGGCCCTTGGTAGCGGGTGTTGTAGTACTACCCAGTAATTGGCGTGGGCGACTACGAGACTCCAAGCAACTAAGCCAAATTGCCCGCCAAAATTTATCCCAACAAATAATCCGCAAATCATTGGGATATGGCTTAGGCTGGGTGGACAATGTAGAGATTGACGAACTTGGAATGACTCAAGCCGTCACTTTGGCGTATGAACGGGCGCTTGAAGCGATGGAGTTGGATGTTAGTTTAATCATAATTGACGGTAACTATAATTACTTATCTGAATACGAAATTGCACAGACTCTGGTAAAGGCTGATCAAAAAGTAGCTTGCGTAGCCGCCGCTAGTATTATTGCCAAAGTTGCTCGTGATGAGTTTATGCGCAATTTATGCGAGAGATATCCAGAATATTGTTTTGAGCGTAATGTTGGTTATGCAACCAAGGTTCATCAGCAAGCAATTAGCGAATTTGGCTTAACCGATATTCATCGCAAGAGCTTTTGCAGGAATTTTGTATGAAGAATACCACAGCAATTGGTAACCAGGCAGAGACTCTTGCCTGTGGATATTTGATAAAAAATGGCTACAAAATTGTAACACGAAATTATCGTGACCGATTTTGTGAGATCGATATCATCGCAAATAATAAGGAGTATGTTTGTTTTGTAGAGGTGAAGTATCGTAATACC
>CAYSEY010000012.1:8319-13278 GCA_964430405.1 uncultured Candidatus Saccharibacteria bacterium | reverse complement strand
TCCAACAACTAAGCCTAAGCCAGCTTCCGAGAGTAAGCCTAAGCCAACTACTGGTGATGTAACGGGCATTAGTCTATTAACAGCAGGGGGTGCGTTGGTTAAGTGGCAAACGAGTGGGTATTCTGAGAATGGATTTAAGGTAGTTTGGTCTAAAACATCCGGACCAACTTACCCAAACCGAGACACCGATAAATACCAATATCTATCAGATCCAGCCAGCTACAAAACTAGTATTAGTGCTTTTGATGGACCAGGTACCTACTTCGTAAGAGTCTGCGAATATCTAGGTGGCTCCTGCGGAGTATACTCTAACCAGATTCAGGTAAATCTGTAGGGTTAAGCAATTCTAATAAGCGCCCATCCGGGCGCTTTTTGGTATAATAGTTCTTATGCATTCTATTTGGGACGGATCGATAAACTTTGGGTTAGTTAATATACCAATCCGTATGTACAGTGGTGCAAATCATCATGAGGGTTTGCATTTCGATATGCTACGAAAATCTGATAGCTCACCAATTCAGTATAAGCGTTTTGCGATAACTGATGGCAAGGAAGTACCCTACGAAGATATTGTAAAGGGCTATGAAGTGGAGAAGAGTAGCTACGTGGTTATTACGCCTGAAGATTTTGAAAAGGCCAATATCCATAAAGCCAAGAACATCTCTATACAACAGTTTGTAGCCGAAGATGAAATCGACAGTCGTTATTATGAGAAGCCATACTATCTGGAGCCTGCAAAGAATGCCGAAAAGACCTATGTGCTGTTGCGTGATGCCCTGGAGGTGTCTGGCAAGTTGGCGCTTGTAACCTTTGTGGTGCGTGGTCGTGAGAATTTAGCTGTTATTAAGCCAGTCGATAAAATTTTAGTACTTAACCAAATACGCTTCCCATCTGACTTGCGATCCTTGACGAGCCTAAATATACCAGACGAGAAACCCAGTAAAGAAGAACTTAAGATGGCACTAGAGCTAATAACTAAAGGAACAAAACATTTTATACCCGAAGACTGGCATGATACATATACCGAAGAACTAATAGAAACTATCAAGGCTAAATCAAAAGGTAAATTGAACAAAGTAAAAAGTAAAGCTCCTCAGCCCACCGAGGTCAAAGATATCGTCAAGGTTCTTAAGGCTAGCCTCGAGAAGTAAACTTACTTTATGAGCCTGAATAAATACAAACAAAAGCGAGATTTTAAAAACACACCCGAACCACATGGCAAATCAGAGATACCAAAGGCCAGCCAGCTACGTTTTGTGGTTCATAAGCATGCTGCCCGCAACCTACATTATGATTTACGGCTAGAACTAGATGGTGTTCTTAAGAGCTGGGCGGTGCCAAAAGGCATATCTTTAAATCCTCACGATCGACATTTAGCAATCCAAACCGAGGATCACCCGATCGAGTATTTAAGATTTAAAGGTACAATCCCTAAGGGAAATTATGGCGCAGGCAAAATTGAGATATTTGATAGTGGCAGATACGAGCCTAGGGCCGAATCTAAGAACCACTCGAACAAACTAAAAGCAGAGCTACGTGCTGGGCATATCACTTTTATACTTTATGGCAAGAAATTGAAGGGTGAATATGCACTAATCAAGAGCGATCACATCGGCAAAGACGCATGGCTACTTATAAAGAAGGGCGATAAATATGCGCATACAAAGACTAAGAAATCAGTGTTTAGTGAATTAGATCATAGTAAGCAATCTAAAATGCCACAGGTAGTAAGCCCGATGCTATGTAGCCTTATAGACGCTCCGTTCACTAACCAAGATTGGCTATTTGAAGTTAAGTGGGATGGATTTAGAGCTGTGGCATTCCACAGTCATGAGTCAACAATACTGAAATCACGCAACAACAAAGATTTGAGTGAGCGTTTTAGTGAAATTACCCATGCACTAGATAAGATTAAACACAATGTTGTTTTAGATGGTGAAGTTGTAGTTGTCGACCAAGAAGGTAAGCCACACTTTGAGTGGTTGCAAAATAATGCGAACAACAAAAAGGGCAAGTTGCTTTACTATGTTTTTGATATCCTATGGTGCGACGGAGCAGATGTTACTTTTTGGAGTCTCGCTGAGAGACGAAGACTTTTAAAGGCAGTAATAGGAGGTAATAATTCGATACGGATAAGCGATGGTGTGCGCGGCAAAGGCCGTGAACTATTTACTCGGATCGTTAAAGCCGGCATGGAAGGTGTGGTGGCTAAAAACCTACAAAGCACTTATGAACAGAGTCAACGTGGCAACAATTGGCTTAAAATAAAATCGCGTTTGCGTCAAGAAGTCGTAATAGGGGGCTACACTGAACCGCGAGGGACTCGCAAGAATTTAGGTTCCGTATTAGTAGGCTATTACGAAGCTAACAAGCTTAAATATTGTGGCCATGTTGGTACCGGCTTCGATGCAAAGACACTAGCCAGCATACAATCAAAGTTATCTAAATTAGAACGTAAAACTAGCCCGTTTACTGATGAAGTCGTAGCAAACGATATTGTACATTGGGTTAAGCCGATTACAGTGTGCGAAGTAGAGTACCAAGAAATCACAAACAATGGAACTATGCGACAACCATCATATATTGGCTTACGTAATGACAAGATGGCTGCTGACGTTGTTCTCGAGTCGGCTCGTCATATTGGACCAGCTCCAATTAAGAAGGGTGGGTTAGTGCAACTTACACACCTAAACAAGGAATTTTGGCCAAAATTAAGAATCACAAAAGGTGATCTGCTAGATTATTACCGCGAGGTAAGCCCACTAATATTAAAGTATATGAAGGATCGACCCGAATCGTTACTTCGACAGCCTGATGGTATTAACGGCGAAAGTTTCTTCCAGAAAGATATTAGTATAATTGCACCCACTTGGGCCAAAACTTTTAGTAACCATTCGTATTCAGCCGGTCATGATACTGTATATCTAGTAGCAAATAACCTTAAAAGCCTTGAGTTTATGGTGCAGTTGGGAGTAATTGAGATTAACCCATGGAGCTCACGAACTAAAAACCCCGACAATCCAGATTGGATCGTGATTGATTTAGATCCTGAAGGTGTTAATTTCGACACTGTAATTGAGGTGGCGCAGGCAGTAAAGTCAGTATGTGACGACTTAGGCATTAGTGGTTATCCAAAGACCTCTGGGAAGACCGGCATCCATATCTATATTCCAATGGGCGCCAAGTATGACTACGATCAGGCTAGGCAATTCGCACAGGTGATTGCAGGCCTAGTCAACACCAAAGTTCCGAAAATCACTAGCATGATACGCAATCCGAAAGAACGTAAACGTAAAGTCTATTTGGATTACTTGCAAAACGGCCAGGGACAGACGGTAGCAGCACCTTACTGTGTTAGACCAAGTAGATTTGCTGGTGTTTCGACTCCGTTAGAATGGAGAGAAGTAAAGGCAGGTTTAAAGCCTTAGTACTTCACGATAGAGAATGTAATTAGTCGATTCAAGAAAAAAGAAGATCTGTTCGCGCCGGTTTTGGGTATAGGCATTAATATGAAAGCGGTACTAACAAGGCTGAACCTCTAAGACAGGAATTGACCTCTATAAAACATAAGGGGTATATTAAAGCCATGCAAAGTAATAATCCAGGTACCAAAAACCCTGAAACAACATCATCGACAGGGGCTAAGAGTAGTACAAAAACAAACTCATTAGCCATAGTGAGTTTAGTGCTGGCATTTTTCATACCGCTAGCTGGGTTAATCACAGCACTAACAGCTATGTCACAAATCAAAAAAAGAGGCGAGGGAGGTAAGGGAATAGCAACTGCAGGATTGATTATTTCAATCGTAGTTCTGATAACTCATATCGGCCTAATATTAATGATTGTCATTCTGACTGTTGTTAACTTGGGTGATACTCGACGTGACAATATACGTGAGGCAGACGCCAAAAGGTTAGTTGCGCAAATTGAAGATGACTACACCAGTAAAGATTCTAGACCACCAGTCTTAGATTTCTCTCTTCAGAAATCGGTAGATAAGCTAGCTAGTTTTGATGACCCTGCTACCAGGGCAGAGTATGTCGTAACTATTACTACTTCAATGCCAAGCCGAGCCGGACAAATGTCTTACTATTCCCCCGCGAGCTGTGAGAATAATACAATAAAACCACTTTATACCGCTTCATTGCGCGACTCTTTTGCGGTGGCAGTTTACCAGGAAAGTGGCAAAGTTCTCTGTGTTGATAATCAATAATTAAACCAGCATGGACTTAGGTTGATCATAAGGGGTATGATTTAGGTATGGAAAATGCAATTCAGGTCGTTGGAATGAGTAAACAGTTCGGTAAAAACTGGGCCATAAAAGGTGTTGAGTTTAATGTCCCCAAGGGGGTAATATTCGGATTCCTTGGTCCAAATGGCGCCGGCAAGACTACCACGATTCGCTGTATGATGAACTTTATTGCACCAACTAAAGGTATAGCAACTATCCTAGGTAAAGATAGTCAGGATGAGTATAGAAATCTCCACAAACAAATCGGTTACGTAACAGGCGATATGCATTATTATGACAATCTGACAGGTCGACAATACTTACTTTACATGGGTAATCTGCACGGTAATTTGAATATTAAAAACATTAATCGCTTGGCCCGTCGTTTGAAGGCAAACCTGCACGTAAAAATTAAGACACTTAGCCGGGGCAATAAGCAAAAGATCGGCCTAATCGCTGCTTTTCAGCACGAGCCTGAATTGTTAATCTTCGACGAGCCTACCACCGGATTGGACCCTATCTTACAGCAAGAATTCCGAAAGATGATCTTTGAACATAAACAGGCCGGTAAGACGGCATTCATTAGCTCTCATTTTTTGGCTGAAGTCGAGCAGATGTGCGATATGGTTGGTTTCATTAGTAAAGGCAGAGTTAGTGAAATATTAACTCTCGAAAAACTTCACGAACGTTCAGTTCATGAGTTTGATGTAATATTTAATGTTCCGGCA
>CAYSEY010000012.1:0-8309 GCA_964430405.1 uncultured Candidatus Saccharibacteria bacterium | reverse complement strand
GCAACCAAAGCGATGCTCAACGGTGTTCGCGGCGTAAAAGAAGTTAATATCGAGGGCAACTTATTGCATTGTCATATCGCCGGGCATGTTGATAGCTTTATTAAGGCTATGGCGCATTATCCTGTACGTAGTTTTAGTACGAGGGAATTGGATTTAGAAGAAGTATTCATGAAGATGTATGGTGATAACAAGTAATGTTTAAATATACAACCACCAAAACTCTATACGATAAACGTTGGGCTATTTTGGCATGGGGATTGGGTTTTGCTATTACGATAGTATTCATCGTTGTGCTTTTCCCGAGCTTTAAAGACCCACAGATCACAGAAGCCTTTGAAAAGCTACCTAAAGAGCTTCAATCTATATCTGGTTCTTTTGATATCAATACAATCGACAAGTATCTTGATGCACAAGTGTTTTTTAACAATGCTACGTTTATTTTGATAATCTTAGGAATCAGCATGGGGGTAAGTTTGTTGGTTAGCGAAGAGGATCGTGGCACACTCGAAACTCTGCTATCGGCGCCAATCTCACGAACCAGATTGTATCATGAGAAGCTCTTGAGCCTAGCTATTATTTCGCTAATAGTCGTTCTGTTCGGCATGCTAGGAACTATAGTTGGATTATTAATAGTTGGTGAGTGGGTTAATATGGTAAGACTTGTCCAGACAACCTTAATGCTGATCGTATTTACTCTCCTATACGGCACTTTCGCGCTAAGTATTGGTGCTATCACTGGCAGTAAACGACTAGCGATCACAATACCAACTGTAACAACAGTAGCTATGTATATAATCTATACTTTTTCGTTTGCGGTTAAACAGCTTAATGGATGGGAAAAACTCACCTGGAACTATTATTTCACCAATTCCAAAGTGATAGTTAATGGCATAAATTATGTTGATTTGAGCATTTTGATGCTATTTATTGGAATCTTCATCTTTGCTGGTTGGTATTGGTTTAGGGATAGAGATATTAGCCAATGAAATATAACAAACTAGTACGGGATAATATTCCTAAATACCTTAAGGATAAAAGTATACCGTTTGAAATACATGTTGCCGATGATTTGGAATATTGGGCTAAGTTAAAGCTAAAGTTGGGCGAGGAAGCTGCAGAGTTTAATGACACTGAGACGATCGAGGAGTTAGCTGATGTACTAGAGGTTGTAAAAGCAATCCAATCTAAAATGGGGTGGAGTGACGAGGATTTGGTGAGTGCACGAGTTAAAAAGCTCAATGATCGCGGTGGCTTCACTAAACGTATTATTCTAGATGAAAGCTGATGGAAGAACTCTATAAAATACTACCCTTCATAGTTGGTGCAGCAATAAGCCCAGTACTACTTGTTACTACCTTGCTAATATTAGCCCAATCCAGTAAGCCAATTACCAAAGCTATAGCGTTTTTGATTGGTTCCGCAATCACTATATCGGCGATTTGTGTGTTTGTGTTTTATTCTGCTAGCATACGTTCAACCCCGCCAGGCACAAAGGAAGTCTTTCCTCATATTGTAATAGGCTTGCTACTGCTCCTTTTAGCACTCGACATATATCGTCGTGGACCTGCTAAGCCCAAGAAGACCAAGACCAAACATAAGGGGTTAGTTGGCTATTTATTGCTAGGCATAGTGCTGATGCTAACCAACTTCACGACTATCGCCATGGTAGTTGCGATTGCTGTGGAACTACACTCAATAAGCGTTTCGAGCATAAACAAACTGACTTATACCATTGCAACAATCATTTCTTCATTACTGCCAATACTCCTCCCGCTAATCGTGCTAGCTTTGGCCGGTAAACACTCCAAGAGTATGCTTAATACTCTTTCTGGTTTTATGAAACAATATGCTCACATTATTACGGCAATATTCTTTGCACTCCTAGGATTGTTCAGTTTAGCTAAAGTTTATTTATAATGCTTGTGAAACACTTTAATGTGGTGCAATTCTTTGGTACAATCAATATATGAAACACACAATTGAGTTAAGTAAAGATAATGTTGTGGAAATAAAATATGTTGGCGAGATTACCGAAGAAGAGAATATTGATATGATAAAGCAATCCTATCAACTAATAACGCAGCTCGTTGACGGTGGTCATAAACCACTGGTGTTAGTAGATTTAACAGAAACTAAGGGCTTAAATCCGCCACCAGTTAATGTTCAAGCCATGCGTGACAGTGACGCCTATAGGCTTGCTGGGTTTGGAATATCTAATCCAAATGACTTTAAAACCGCCGAAGCACTAATTGAAAAATCAGGTGCAAAAGACCATGTTCGAATATTCGGCACTAGGGACCAAGCACTAGCCTGGCTAAAATCTTAGCCATGGAACTGCCAAATATCTCACTTAATAAAAGTACAGATATTTGGATAAAATTATTCCAGATCGAAACTATAGATGAATTTAAGTTTGATGGTAATGAAGGTATTTGTGATATTACAATGCCAACTTCTAGCGGCGGTGATAAATACGTTTTCTGTGAACAAAAGGTTTCAAATTACCCTAACACCACCCTATATTACAGTGATAAATTTACAATTCTAGCTAGAGTTATCACCGAATGTGGTAAGAATGTACTAATGTATTATGTTGAGCTTAACCCAAACGCGGGAGTGAGTATAAACGAAGCTTCTAATGAAGGTACCGCAATGGAGAATTATATCCTAGACAAGCACAAGTTAAGTGCATTTAGTCTTTATAACGCCGCAAACTTAGATATTCCTTTGGCTTCACAACAGATCCATTTAGATCAGATGGAGCGACAATCCTCGAATAAGTTGTTAATTTTTCAGACAGTAAATGTAAACAACCACGAAAGACTTTTATTTAAACCAATGGAGTCAGAGTTTGATCAAGCAGTTACTCCAATCGTCATGCTGTTAGAAACTACGTATAAGGGTAAGTACAAGGTTACAACACATATGGATAAAGCGACTGATATATTGTGTGAAAAAATCAATGCATTCTGCAGTAAATAGTACTTATTCTTGATAGTCCGTGCATAACAGGAGTATAGTATTTCCAACACCGACCACACGGTCGGCGTTTTTTTGAAAACGTTTCGGGAGCACCGATGACAAAAGAAATTCTGTCGGTTCTCGAAACACTCGAGACCGATAAGATCGACTACTACTTCGAGATGGGTAGCTGGCGTAAATTCGCCGCCTGCCTAGGGCTAGAGACGAACAGCTTCTTTCCTTCTGAAGGGGCTGACCAAGATAATCTTCACAACATCTGCACAGCTTGTGTCGCCCAGTCAGATTGCCTCACCTACGCAGTTCTAGCAAACGAAGACCATGGCTTTTGGGGTAACGCATCTGAGCGAGCCCGTCGTGGCATCCGCAGACAACTACGTAAAAGTCGACCAGAACTTTTGCAGGCTGGCTCGCAACTGGCTAAGCGTAACAAGAAGAGTATGAAGGGTAAAATCGCTAAAACCTTTTCGGGCGTCAGCGAAACTGCCGAGCCAATCAATGAAGGCGAACTGATGGAACACCTTCTACCAAAGGTTCGACAGCTACTGCAACGTTTAGCAAAGAAGCAGGATGTAGTATTCGCCCAGCAATTCATGCTAGACCTCAACATCAGCCCCGAGGCTTTTGCCCAAAGGTTGAATCTAGCTAGGCAATTGAAGTGGGTGAGTCTTGAAGGCGAGAGCCTCAAGCTTACTCGAAAGGGTCGTGAACAACTTGTCGATAAAGGCATTTCAGTTGCGATTCGTACCAAACCAAAGCAATCAACCGCACCTCAGGAGGTGTCAATGGCAAGCAATGACTACGACTGGCTGAATGATCTCGATATCGAGATCTTGACGTGTCTGGCGGGTGGCGACATCGAAGATGGCGCAAATGCGTCAGGTGCCCTCGCTGAAAAGATCGGTGCCGAGACCGGCTCGAGCTTCTCAACTCGCCTCAAGCGCCTCGATGACGAAGGACTCATCAGGCGGCGTGTGAACGGCAAGCGCACCAACTACCTGGCCATCACCGGAGAAGGAAGCAAGGCACTACATGTGCTGGGTGTGCCGAGCTCCAACGGCAGCAAGCCGAGTTCTGCAGCCGAATCAGTCCCTGCTTCAGATGAGGTTGAGGAATGGTCGAGTGAGGTCGAAGTGGGCCTACTCGAACAGATCGAGAGCACTCGCCAGATGATCGATTCCGTGCACACCATCTTGGCCGAGAACGCGCGATTGCGTGAACGTTTCATCGGCATGGTTGCTGAACGAGACGAAGCTCAGGCTGCACTCTCTACGGTCAATGAAGAGCTCAGCGAGCTCAAGGCCGAGCTAGAGCGCCTGAGGCCACAGGCCGAGCTATACACTCGGATGCAGGAGCTACTCACCGCACCTGCGGAGTGATCCACCTCTATACAAAACAGAGCCCTCGGAATTTTCCGGGGGTTCTTCAATTTAATCTAATGCTTTGGCTGTACTTGCAAAACCTTTGTAGGTATATTGCGTGATAGCAGGAGGGTTAGGATAGCAATTATAACTAAGAATACCATTGAAGTTTTAAGGCTAGTAATTTGCGAGTCTTTATAGCTTGTTGCTAGCGATTGCGCTTGGCTTTGATCTAATCCCGCCTGAATAGCGTATTGCTCAACTTGGGCGGCCGAAGCTATAGGGATGCCAGCCGTACTATTGGCGGTAATGCTGTTTTTAGTCTGCTGTGAGATATTTGGGTCTTGGTTGATGGTTGTAACAAAATTAGTAGTAAGTGAGGCTATCATGACTGAGCCAATTATTGCCGTGCCTAGTGAAGCACCAAGATTTTGGAAAGTGCCCTGCAATCCACCCACTTCACTCGATTTGGATTCATCAACACTAGACATATTCACATTGCCAATCTGAGAAGCAAGTAAGCCGAGACCCAATCCTAGAATGAATAAGGAGCTCCCAAACAATATACCCTGCATATCCGGATTAATCGCACCGACTAATAAAATAGTACCTACAATTAAGCACAACTGACCGAGGCGAATGATCTGCTTGGGACTATATTTTGTCACCAGCTTAGAACCGACCATAGATGCAATTATTATTGCAAACGAGAGGGGAATTAACTTTGAGCCAGTTTTAAGTGCGTCATAGCCAAGAACCATTTGTAAATATATAGGAATCACAAAGAACACTGCAGCGGTAATTAAATACTGTCCACCAAGCGCGGCCAAGCCGGAGCGCAACTCTTTAATCTTAAACATAGCAACCTGCAATAGCGGACTGCCACCATTGGCTGCAAGTGCTATTTGTCGACGATAGAACATGTATAGAATCAACAAACCACCAATTATAAGGTACGTCACAATTGATATGCCGAGCGGGGCGATACTTTGACCAGCGATCTCAGGTATAGCCTTAGGTGTAATCCACCCCCAAGTCTTACTCTGCAATATCCCAAATACAAAAACCCCCATACCGGTAGCCGACAAAATAACACTAGGCATATCGATTTTGACTTTTGTATTAAGCTTTTCAAGCTTAGGCATAGCAAAAGAGTACAATAAAACGCCAGCCATAATAATGGTTTCGGCAGCAAACACATAGCGCCAACTAAAGTATGTTGTTACATAGCCACCGATTAGTGGGCCAACGGCGACCGCAATTCCGCTAGCTGCACCAATTAAGGTAAACCCGATTACCCGATCTTTACCTTTGTAGTTTTGAGCAATAAGTGCAGCAATCGCTGGTATAACTAAGACGGCGCCAAGACCCTCAACCAGTGACCAACCAAACATTAGAGTGACTAAATCTGGGCTAAGTGCCGTAATTAACGATCCAATACCGTATATAATTGCACCGATCCTAAATGCTTTTAGACGACCTAGCTTATCTCCGAGACGACCGCCAGTCAGCATAAATGCTGCCATCGTAAGGGTGTAGAAAGTTATAGCCGCTTGCAAGCCAGATACTGTGGTATTTAGATCTGCCACAACTTCAGAGATAGATACGTTCATGACAGTACTATCAAGCACCATAATAAACATCGCCAAACTAAGTACTATTACTATTGACCACTTCTTCATATCAAAATTATACCTTTAAGATCAGATTTAATCTAGCAACAACAGTCAAAAGGCTAACGTAAATTTTGTTATAATATATGAATGAAAACAGCACTACTCACTGGTGAAGAAATTATTAGTCAACATTCTGCCAATTTAATGCGTGGGCTTGAGGGTGTGGGCGGTAGAATCTATATTACAAATCAACGCCTGATATTTGAATCCCACAGCTTCAATATCCAAACAGGCGCCGAAGTTATTGTTCTGAGCTCTATAATCGACACAAAAAAGATATGGAGTAGGTTTTTGGGTATTCCACTCGCACCAAATGGCCTTAAGGTTACAACCCAATATGGTGAGTATGCATTTGTTGTATATGGACGAACAAAAATAATCGATACCATCAACAAATATAAGTCTGCTTAGTTTGTTTGTAATAGTTCGAATAACTTGTACGTAAAAACACAGGTTGTGGATTGTATTGAGTCGATCACTTTCATATATTTGACATCTCTCCTATACGGGGCGTAGCATATGAAATGATTTAAAAAACTTAAGCTTAAAATAATATTAGAAGGAGTGTATAGAAACCATGGCAACCAAAAAAAATGCGAAGCGTCCGAGCAAAGTGGCTAAAAAGAAGGCCGCCTTTAAGTTCCGCTGGTGGATGGTTGCAATATTGGTTGGCCTAATCGCAATCGTAGGTGTTGTAGTAATTCGCTATTCACAGGCTGGCTCGTTCTACAGCTATACCGCGTATGTAGAGCATGGTTATTGTGGTGACCCAAATTATTGTGAATACCGTTTTATTAATAAGCCAGGGACGTGGCAAGCCAGAGACGGTTACTCCGTCAGACCGAACAGCGATGGAACGCAAACGTGTGCAAATATTTACTCACAAGGCCATTCCAACCATGGCCTTAAGGATGCCAACCTAGGCTACGGAGCGCCAGTCACTATAGATGTGCAGCATAATAATTCTGCAGGCGGCTGTACCTTTAAATCTACACCCTGGAATTTCTAACTACAAATGTACAAAACAAATTAGGACGACTGTACTATTGCTCGGCCACAGACATCTCTTGTATTCGCTCAAATAGCTGTGCATAGAACCGAAGGTTGTGAATCGTGTTGAGTCGATAGGCAAGTGTGTCGTTGATTTTAGCAAGATGCCTTAGGTATGCTCGAGAATAGTTTTTGCAAGTATAACAATCGCAGAATTCACTAATAGGGCTAATATCTTTAGTATATTCTGCCTTATCGATTCGCAGATATTCATAAAAGTTGGAGTTGATATATGTAGTTTTTGGATCATTCTTCCAAACATACAACCGACCATGGCGACCATCTCGGCTCGGCAAGACACAATCAAAAATGTTATACCCCATTGCTGCGCACTCCACGCAACTTTTTGGATCACCTACACCTAGAGCATAGCGATACTTACTATCTTTAGTATATTCAACTGTTGCCCTTAAGGCCTCAACATTTAATTTGCCATCTTCACTAATCGGCCAACCACCAAAACCAAAGCCATCAAAACCTATCTTGGTAAGCTCTAGTGCACAACGTTTACGTTGATTGATATAGTTTCCACCCTGCACCACAGCAAATAGTAGTGGGCGAGTAGATTCGTCTAGTTTTCTATATTTTATTTCCTTATCAAATTCGATTCTGCAGCGCTTAGCCCAGGCAATAGTCCGATCAACGCTCTTAATCATTTCGGCTTCGCTCAAAGTCTGGTCAGCACAATCATCCAAACAAATCATAATATCGGCACCAATATCGAATTGAATCTGCATACAGCTTTCTGGGGTTAGGTTGTGCTTCTCACCATCTAAGTTAAAGCTAACACCTTCGTCGGTAATCTTACCTAGGCCGGATTTACGGTGAATCAAGGAATATACTTGGAATCCGCCGGAGTCAGAAATAGTTAGCCCAGACCAGTTCATAAACTTACCTACATCACCAGCTCGTTCAAGCACATCAGTGCCGGGAGAAACTAGCAAGTGATAAGTGTTTACAATCAAGCCTTCAATTCCAGCCCCAATAATGTCCTTACTATCAACCGCTCTCAAAACACCACGTGTTGCATCCGGACAAAATATTGGTAAAGCAACCTTTTTGTTTCGAATTATAGACTTCATTAGTTATTTCATTAATTGATTTAGATAATAAGCTAGCAAACCAAGTCCCAGTGGATAAACCACAAAAAGCCATATATATGATATAACAGTTGTGCCAGCCGGTTTCTGGATAAACTGATACCAACCTGTTAAACCAAGCTTGTCGGCTATCAAGTTTAATA
>CAYSEY010000011.1:7554-15596 GCA_964430405.1 uncultured Candidatus Saccharibacteria bacterium | reverse complement strand
TAGCCAACTGAGCTACCCGTCCTTGATTGTTTAAGGCACAATCTATAAGCCTTGTGGAGCTGAGAGGAGTTGAACCCCCAAATTCCTGCAGTTTGGCTCGCCGAGTGGGCTATTACGCACTCTTTCAGCCCGTGGCTTTATCTAGCCTAGGTCCTCGGTGTCTTCGACAACCATTAGGTGCTTTACCAGTTAAGCTACAGCCCCTTCGATCAGTGATCGAAGATAATTCTACTCTTTGCAAATCAATTGTCAATGACCCAATTCACACAAAACCCCCGAAGGGGCTCAGTGCCCTTTCAGGGGTTGTATTCTTCAATAATCGCGTTCGAGCAGCGGTTGAAGTTCACCATAGCAATACCAGTACAGAATGCCAAGTATTATCACTGCTGACAAATATCCAGCAGCGCAACTCAGCCTCTGATACGGTAGCATTCTTGGGAAACGCTCGTCTTTGGGTAGCCTCATAGTAAAGGCTCTCAGCATCAATAGCGCAAAGTACACCCACAGCTGGTAAGCCGCACTGATAATAATTCCCACAAAAGCAATTATCACCAGACTGATGTAAGCCAGGTCGCGATCAATATCACTCAAAATCCCTTCGACGACATACCCGCCATCCAGCGGTTTAATCGGTATGAGATTTAGAAGATTGACGATTACCGTCAACCAGATGGTCACAATAACGATCGGTGGCCTACCGAGTATGAAGTAAACCGGTAGCAGAGCCACTCCAGATGCCAAGCCAAAAACAGGGCCCATAATATACACAAAAATTCTCTGTGTACGGCCGGTGTATTGTCCTTTACTAAGCGTCACTCCGCCCAGAAGTGGTATGAAGTAGAATCCGAGCGTATCATGACCAATCCGCTTGATCGCCCAAATGTGACCTTGCTCGTGGATCCAAATTACCACCAACAGCATAGCGGCAAAGTACCAATCGAAGATCAGTCCCATAGCCACAAAGCTGATAACCGCCAGAACAAGCTTGAGCTTCACTTTTCTCCCTTTCAGCCGAGCTGAATGCCGGCTGGTATCCTACCTGTTCGGATGTCCTCGAGCACTCCGGCTCGGATTTGGTACCACTCTGCCTTTCGCGCAGCCAAGCTGCGGATCCAGCGAATTTGCATCAACACCCAGAGGTGCTGACGCAGCATCGGATCGTCGAGCCGATCGCCGTAGCGTTCGACCAAATCCGGATCGAGCAATACTATCAGCAGCTCTTTGTTGGTCATCTTCCTTCCTTTGTCCAGGTACTGCGAATGTGGCGAAATTATACAATAAATTTTGCTTTTTTGGAAGCCCTCATAGTGTTTGTGGTAAAATTACGAATAAATATATTAGGAGGGTAAATGAATAAATTATTAAAAACGTTCCTGCTAGCAGTACTGACAATCTCGCTAGCTTTTACAGCCGCCCCAACTCGGGCCCAAGAAAGCGATTTGCTTTCAGGACAGAAGCACTACTACTCCACCCTATTCCGTGGCAATGGCGAGGCAATAGTCTATGCCAAAATAGTCCTGACGAACAATAACACTCAGCCACAAACCGAATTCGAATTTGAAATACCTCGCGCCACAGTAAGTGAGTTTGTAGCTTTTCAACAAACCCTACCACAGACTTGTGCAAAATTTGATTACACAAAGAAACCTAGCGTTTGTATTGAATATCAAGACGCCACCTACGATAACAGCTCTAGTTACTATAGAGAGTCTAGCAAAGCAACTTACGATAAGATTACTCCCGAAATTACAGGTCAAACATATAAACTTAAGCTACCAAAACCGATTGAGCCCAACAAAAGTTCGGCCTTAATATTCGCCTATGCAGCCAAGGGCTATGTCAATAACGTCCTAGGTAAGAATTACTTCAACTTCGAAACCTTCAGGGTAAATAATAGAATACAGTTGGCTAAAGTTACCGTCGATGTCGACGCTGACCAAATTCTAAAAGACCGACCTTCGAAAGTTAACTACAACCAAAGTGACTCTGTAACTTCTACAGCCGCCACAGAAGGCGCCTCGCTTTCAAGCAAGAGTCTTGATCGAGTTTCTTCTCAGGTTGGAAGCTACGGTCCTATTGTTAAAGATGCGAAGAACTTGGCTCCCGGTGAGACTTTTACGGTTAAGGGAGAATACGCAGATAGCTGGTTTATACTCTACTTGGGCGAAATAACGCTTGGCATCTTGGTTATACTGGCAATTTTGTTTGTAATCTACTTATTGTCTAAATGGATGAAAAAGAATCATACAAATAACAAGCCAACAAACACTACACCTAGCTCTAATAGCGAAAAGTCAGAGGCCAAAACATTAGCCGATACTCCCCCAAATAATCGGAGTAGTAAATTAGGGTTTAGAGAGTCAATAAATCCGTTAGTAATAGGAATGGGGTTAGTCTCGGCAATAATTGCAGTAGCTTTAATATTCTCGGCTGAGTGGCTTAGTGATGTGTTTAGGATTCAAAATGAAACCATTGGCTTGATAGTAAGTATTGGAATCTTTGTTTTGGCAATTGTATTGATAATCAGTCCAATAATATTTATTGGAGCTAAGAATGGCTGGCGAGCACTTCTGGTATCAATCGTTTCTATGGCTTTGTGGTTGTTAGTACTAGCAGTTTTGGCCTCTTTACTTTTTCAAGATAGCTCATCAAATAATAATAGATATGACGAGTATCCTACATCCGGACCATCGATTGATTCTCAATAAACACAAAACCCCCGAAGGGGTGTTGCGCCCTTCAGGGGTTACTCCGAGTCCGGAGCTTCGTGGAGTGGTGGTAACATGGCAAAAACCCTGTCGCCAACACCGATCTTGCCGCTGGCCTTGACCAGCCCAACCACACCACGACTGCCTTTGGCGGCTTTGGCGAATGGCTGGCCGGTCTTGTCCATTCGGTGCTTGAGCTCGGTTACCCAAGCCAGAATGTTCTGCGCAGGTATTTTGCACGGATTGTTCTCGGCGGTCACGTACAGGATGATGCTGCGATACTCCCCTGGCTTGTCCGCTCGCTGGAACACCAGTTGAGTGCCAGCTGGCAAGTTGCTGAAGTTGTGAATTCCCGATATCACCAGGTTTTCACCGAGCAACCCCGCCCTGATTGGCGTGGATAGACCCATTCGTTGAGAAATCTCGTCGAGTTCGTGGCGCGATACAGCCGAGAACTGCCGCAAATTGGCAATCTCCACGCCCTTAGGTAGCCCAATTTCTCGGGCAACATCCTCACGGGCATCCACCATGTGTCGGCCGGCGTGTTTGTCGCCCTCAATACCGAGGCCAACGTAGCACACCAACTCATTGACTGGCTGCGAAACACTTCCACCACAGGGAGTAACAAGCACGGCCTCAACCATGCCTTGGGGTACTAGTATTGGGGTCATTGCCCTCCTAGATCAGTTCAGCCGCAGCTGAGCAGGTTTTGAACAACGAATCACAAATCGGAATCCAAGGGCAATCTTGCCCGAGCCGATGGCGCACATAACGTGCTCCACTGTAACCCTCTTCGATTCCAATGACAATGCGGACATTGCGATCGAACTGCGCTCGGGTCACCCACTCCGCCAATTCAAAGCGAGTGGTTTGGGCGTAAGCCCGTTCAGGATTGTGCTCGGTCTCCTTGGCGAGCCAAAAAAGGATTACCCCATTTTCGGCAGCCTGTCGGAGCATGAAAGTTTCCCAGTCAACTTGTGCCGAGTAACCGAAGTCACCAGGCAAATATTCACGCCTTGGGCTGGCAATAGCAACCCCTGGAGCTAAGGAGCCAATCAGCTCCACCGCCCGAGATTGCCAATCGGTAGTTCCCTGGATCGGTCCCGCCAGAAATACCAGCGGTTGCTCACCAACCAGGATTTGATCGGGTGGGTAAAAGATTCTGGTAGTCAATGTTCCTCCGTAAACTTGTGCGGACAAC
Source organism: uncultured Candidatus Saccharibacteria bacterium (assembly GCA_964430405.1). Lineage (GTDB taxonomy): Bacteria > Patescibacteriota > Saccharimonadia > CAILAD01 > BJGX01 > CAYSEY01. The sequence continues at coordinate 11,687 of CAYSEY010000011.1, read as the reverse complement.
TACTAGAAGCATAGCAAAATTACCTACATGACCAAACCACAACAAGAATCATCGGATGTTTCTTAATCTAAAAGTGATATTATCTGATAGCCATATTTATCAATTTCTTCGTTGGTCCATATGTCGTTCGGTTTGGTTTTACCGACATAACCGGCCTTTTTACTTATTTCTCGGCCAGTATATATCTGTGCTTCGGGATCCCATTCCTGGAGTAATAAAACATCACCTGGTTCAATCTTCCAATCAGCTAAACGTAAATCATAGGTCTTTTCACCGCTTAAGACCTTTTCAAAATATTCTGGCCAGGCCTTCTTTTTGATAAACTTCATTCAGTTCATAATACAGGTAAACTGCATATAATAATAACAAGCCGGAGAGGTCATCGGCTAACGCCTCTTCCGCATTGTGCTCGACAAATCCGCAAGTAAACTTGCGGTTTGATCTGCGCGCAATGCTACACCGAACCTGGACTCGATCCTCTAGAAATCAAAAAGCACGCTGAACAAAAGTTCATCGTGCTTTTTGGTGCCGGAGAGAGGACTCGAACCTCCACAAGTGTTACCTTACCAGTTCCTAAGACTGGCGTGTCTACCAATTCCACCACTCCGGCGTAGTTTATTTTATTCTTCGAAGGTACGTTACTTTGGTATCGCCATAGTCTTTTTGGTCCAAAAGCTCAAATTCCGATGGCGCATCAAACTTCGATCTACTCGAACAGCTGGCTACCAAAATGCCGCCTAATTGTACCAGATCAGCCGCCTGTTTGACCAGAGTAACATCAAATGCCATATAGGGTGGATCCATAAACACTATCTCGAAACGTCGGCCAACTAAATGAAAAGTATCAAAGCTAGTTTTGTGTATCTCAATTTGGCTCTCTACTCCAAGTTTCACGCTGTTTTGCTTAATTACTTTTGTTGCCGAGAGTGAAGAATCTACAAACACAACCGAACTTGCACCTTCACTCAAAGCCTCATAGCCCAGCGTGCCACCACCGGCAAACAAATCTAAAATCGTTTTGTCATTAACATCTAGTTTATTAAAAATTGCTGCTCGTACTTTTGACGAAATTGCCCTAGTAATTCCCTGGGGTGGCAATTGTAAAATTCTACCCCTATAAATCCCGGAGTTAATGCTAGTTGTGATCAAATTACTTTCCTTTGTAAGCTTCTTGATAGGCGGCCAACCAAGCAGCTGCCACCAACTGAGGAATACGCTTCACGACGGTCGCTTTTACAGATTTAGCCAGCTTGGCATTCCAGCCTTTTTTCAAAAATTGCTCATACATTTTGTGTTTCGATATTGCCAACGATTCGTTCATAACCACCTGTTTTATACCATCTTTCTTGATACTCTTTAGAAGCTCATCGTCGAATTTAACCTTTACAGGTGTAAATATTATCGCGCTACTTATTCCGGCCTCAAAAGCAACATGACTACTCAACAAACCTTTGTGCCCATATACCTTCCATCGTTTTCTGTATTTATTATTTTCGTATTCCTCAAGTAAATACTTATGGCTCATGTGGTGAGCTGGGGTTAAACTGTCGGTCAAATAGTGAGCCATAAATCCAGATTCAAACGCAGCTTTTTCCATATCACCCTTTTTTAAGGCTTCCACAAGATTCTTGTAATTTATCTCTATCCATACGGGCAAATGGCCAATTTTGTTAACAGGGTCCCAAAGATGATCGGTTTTATAACTTCCCTTAAACTTCAAACCATCTGGACCACCAAAACCCTCAAATTTCATTATCAAAGAACGAGGAGGAAACTTATCCTTTTCGATTCTTGGCGATAGTAAATCAAATGCAGTTCGGTCGAATTTCTGATGTGTTCCTACCGAATTTAATAATTTACCTTTGGTGAGGTGGCTGAAAAAACCTGAATTCATGATCTTAAAGTTTGACCATTGCTAATCGAGCGATGTAATGCTTTTTAACCCGTTAACCCTCTGCGCAAGTCGTGGATATTCTAACAGATTATGCTTATTTAAGAAAGTCTCAGCGGCCTCTCTAACCTCGGCTATTAATTTATGGTCAAATAAATCTGCCATTCTTAAATCTAAAAGTCCATGCTGAGCAGTGCCGTATATCTCTCCGGGTCCCCGCATTTCTAAATCAATCTGAGCTAACCTAAAACCGTCAGTTGTTTTTTCAAGAGCCTTGAGTCTTTGGATGGTTACCGGATTATCGCTAGGAGTAAAGATATAACAATGCGACTGCTTATCTCCTCGGCCAACCCTACCTCGTAGTTGATGTAACGCAGCTAGACCAAAGCGCTCGGCCCCCTCAATTAACATAATAGTGGCATTTGGAACATCTACGCCGACCTCGATTACTGTAGTAGCAACTAGTATATCTAGTTTGCCAGCTTTGAACTCATTCATGATACTTGCTTTATCCTCAGCCTTGAGCCGACCGTGAACTAGACCAATCCTGCGATGCTTAAATACGCTATTTTTTAAACGCTCATACTCCGCCTCAACGCTCTTTACGCCCAGCTTATCTGATTCGGCAATCAATGGGCAAACGACATAAACCTGTTCGCCCTGATCTATTAACGAATCGATATGAGCATATACATCAGCTCGATCTTTATCCGCTACGAGCTTAGTTGTAATGGGTTTTCTGCCTGGCGGTAATTCATCGATTATTGAAACGTCCAAATCACCATAAACCACCAGCGCCAAGCTACGTGGAATTGGCGTAGCTGTCATCGTAAGAACATGTGGCATAGTTCTGGCTTTAGTTTTGAGCTCGGACCGTTGATTTACACCAAAGCGATGCTGTTCATCCACCACAACAAGTCCTAAATTCTGATATTCTACATCCTTACTAATCAATGCGTGCGTACCAATTACAATATCAATTTCGCCGACCTTTAACTTTGCTAGTACATCGTTGCGATCAACTTTTTTCATATCTGATATTAGTAACCCCGTGCGAATTTTTAGCTTTTTCATTAGCTCTTCGCTACTGGCAAAATGCTGTCTAGCTAGAATCTCGGTCGGTACCATCAAAGCAGTTTGGTATCCGGATCGTGCAGCCATTACTGCCGCCATTAAGGCCACTAAAGTCTTGCCACTACCAACATCACCCTCAAGCAACCTATTCATCGGCTTAGTATTAGCAATTCCTTCAAGTATGGTGTGTGCGGATCTCTTTTGAGCAGACGTCAGATCAAATTTCAGTTGAGATACAAACTCCTTGGCTGATTCTGGACTATACTCAATTGCAGATGTTTCTTCAGTTTGAATATTCTTTTTGATAACTAGCCCAGCCATAATCAACCCAAAAAGTTCTTCGAAGCTGATACTGTATTTAGAATTTTCAAGCTCATTAAGACTACTTGGTTGGTGGAGAGTTTTTACCGCTAAAGACTTTGGCCGTAAATGATATTTTTTGACTATCTCGCTAGGTAAATCATCTTCTAGTTGATCTATAGCCTCAACTGCCTGCGCGATGAGCTTGCGAAGTATAGCTGAAGTCAACTGCTTAGTTTCGGGATAAATTGGAATTATTTCCTCTCCACCCCGGGCTAAACCTGGCTGTTCAAAGCTTGGTGCCTGTAAACTTATATAGCCGTTCTTATATTCGTAATTACCCCTAAACCGATACACTTCACCCTGTTTGAGGGTTTTAGCTAAATACGGCTGGTTAAACCAAACTGCCCTTACGGTACCTGTATCGTCACTTAATATTGCTTCTGTAATAGTTAAGCGCTTATGTCGGTGACTGCGCCTCATCGCAACACTCTCAACTTTGGCTTCAAAGCTAACCAAGCCGGGCTTTATTTGGTTGATATGGGCTATTGTTTGGTAAGTCTCCCAACGACGCGGATAATAATCCAAAAGCTCGCCAATAGTATTAATACCAATAGCATCTAGGGCCCTCTCCAATACTGGACCAACCCCACTAAGCCTACTCACAGACGAATTTAATGTCATACCATCTATGGTAGCACGAACAAAAGGCGAAATATCTAACCTATTTTTATATTCTTATACCGTCGTTTGCCGAGCTGAATCAGGCAATCTTGTTCAATGTTGGTTTCAAAGTCTTTGATTGGCTTGTCATCAACCTTTACTACACCTTGCTTAAATAACCTGCGAGCCTCATATTTACTTATTC
>CAYSEY010000011.1:5968-7544 GCA_964430405.1 uncultured Candidatus Saccharibacteria bacterium | reverse complement strand
TGCCAAATGCTTCGGCTAAGACATCAACGATTGGGCCCTTTTTGACCTTTACAGTTTCTATATCAATCGGCTTGTCACCTTCACGAAATTGTTTTTCCCACTCTTTTTCTGCTTTTAGTGCTGCAGCCTTGCCGTTGTAACGTGCTACGATTTCACGAGCTAAGCTAGCTTTTGTATCACGTGGGTTGTCACCCAAAGCCATATCCTTTTCGATTTGTTCGATTATATCCATCGGCAAATCAGTTGCCATCTTAAAATAACTAGGTATTAATTCATCACGAATGGTCATAATCTTGCCATACATTTCGAGCGGTTCATCGTCTATATATATACAATTGCCCCAGCTAGTACTCATTTTGCGACCATCGGTTCCCTCTAAGATATGGAAGCTCATTACGCTCTGGGGTAACAGGCCGTAAGATTTCTGCACAGTTCGACCTGCCAACATATTAAACAATTGATCCGTTCCGCCAACCTCCAAATCGGTCTTCATCATTACACTGTCATAGCCCTGTAGTAGTGGATATAGAGTTTCGTGTAAACCCACTGGCTTTTCGGCTTTAATGCGCTTGGAGAAGTTTTCGCGCTCTATCATCTGTTGGATAGTAAAAAGGCTGGTTAGTTTAAAGAACTCATCAAGCTGCATCTTTTCAAACCAATCGCCATTATGGAACACCTCAACCTTATCCATATCCAAGATCTTACTAATTTGCCTATGATAAGTCTGGAAGTTTTCATTTACCTGCTCACGGGTAAGCATTACGCGCTCAGCATCCTTATCGGAACTATCACCGATCTGAGCTGTAAAAGTACCAATTACAAAAGTAATTTGGTGACCCAAATCTTGAAACTGGCGCAGTTTCCATAATGTAACCGCTCTTCCAATGTGCAACCTGGAACCAGTCGGATCAAAACCCAACTTTATACGTAACTTATTTTTGCCTTTAAGCTTTTTTTCGAGCTCGGCACGAACAATTAAGTCTTCGACATTACGGGTAAGTAAATCATTTAGTATATCTTTAGCTTTCATTTTATCCTCAAAATTAGATTAGTATGCAAATATTTGCGGGGTTCAAAAGAACCCTAAGAATATATTTTAACCTGTAAAAAGCATGTTCTTGAGGCTTGCATATCTGTCACATTATACCAATAAAAACGTTATACTGCATGTCACATAAATCCAGAGATAGTTATGTTAAATCGTGATATAATTTAGACAACAATTATGGCAAAGAAACGAGCCAAAAAATCTTCGAATAATGCCACCCGCCGGGTGGTAAAACACTCTACTGGCAACAAAACCGTCAAGACTGCCGGTAAAGCTGTTGCTGTTGCCAAACCAAAGGGATGGGCAAAGCTTAAACCAAAGAATGTTTTGCGCACTCTTACTAGCAAGAAGGCTCTGAAAATATACGGTATTACAATAGCATTGGGCGTACTTGCAGTTGCGGGTCTATTCCTGTGGTTCGCTAAAGATTTACCTAGCCCAAACAAAATTAACTCCCGGGTGAGTGCCCAGACTACCAAGATTTACGACCGCACAGGAGAGCAACTACTTATAGAGGTCTATGGAGAT
>CAYSEY010000011.1:0-5958 GCA_964430405.1 uncultured Candidatus Saccharibacteria bacterium | reverse complement strand
TATTGAGTACAATCAAATGCCACAATGCATAAAAGACGCAACGGTAGCCTTAGAAGACAAAGATTTCTACAAACAAGGTGCATTTAGCCCTGCTGGTATAGCAAGAGCATTTCAAGGCGTAATCTTTAAAGACGCTAGCAAGGGTGGCGGATCAACTATTACACAGCAGTATGTTAAAAATGCCCTACTTACCAACGAAAGATCTTATGAGCGCAAAATTAAAGAGCTTATACTGGCAATTCAGATAGAACAGCTGTACAAAAAGGATGACATATTAAAGCTGTATCTGAATGAAATTCCTTATGGATCTACTGCTTATGGGATTCAGGCCGCCTCCAAACAATACTTTGGTGTAGATGCCAAAGATCTTAACCTTGGTCAATGTGCTATGCTAGCCAGCCTTCCGCAAGCACCCACCTACTACTCTCCATATGGTCAGAATAAGTCTGCATTACTAGCCAAAAAGGACCGAGTTCTTGATTTGATGGTAGAACAAGGCTACCTAGAGAGAGATAAAGCTGAAGAGGCAAAAAAGGTAGTCGTACTAGACCAACTTAAGCCATATAATCCCTATGCAAATATCCAGGCTCCTCACTTCGTACAGTATATACGTGAAAAATTAGAAGAAAAATATGGTATCAAACGCGTAAATGAAGGTGGATTTAAGGTAATTTCTTCGATTGATTTATCCAAACAAAACTTAGCTCAAGATACCGTCGCCAAGAATATCGATTCGATTCGCAGATATGGAGGAAGTAACTCTGCGCTGGTCTCGGCCGACCCTACAAATGGACAGGTCCTAGCTATGGTGGGTAGTTATGACCCCAATCAACCCGACTTCGGTAGTTTTAATGTAGCTTCCTCGTTGCGTCAGCCAGGTTCATCAATTAAACCACTAGTTTACTCTAACCTATTCAAGAAAAACTGGGGAGCTGGAAGCACCATATACGATGTTAAAACCAACTTCGGAGGCGTACCGCCATACATACCAGAGAACTATACCGATCGATTCTACGGGGTCCAATCAGTTCGATCCTCTTTAGCTAGCTCACTTAATATTCCAGCAGTAAAAGCTCTATACATCGGTGGTATCCCGGAGTTCTTATCGACTGCAAAGGATATGGGTATCACAACCTACAATAAACCAGCCGACCAGTACGGCCTAAGTACGGCACTTGGATCTGCTGAAGTTAGGATGGTTGACATGGCTAGTGCTTTCTCAACGCTTGCATCCAATGGACAGTTCCATAAGCCTGTTTATTGGCTCAAAATAACCGATGGTAGCGGAAAAGTTCTTGAAGATAACACCACAGGGGACGGTAATAAAGCAAAGCAGGCAATTGATCCACAAATCGCTTATCAAATAAGTAGTATTATGTCTGACAATTCAGCACGATGTAGCCTTGGCGTTTTCCCCTGCAACAACCCACTAACCCTGTCGGGCAAAACAGTAGCAGCTAAAACGGGTACTTCTGAAGATTATCGCGATGCCTGGACAGTTGGTTATACCAAAAAAGTAGTAACAGTAGTTTGGGCTGGCAATAACGACAACAGTCCAATGACCCAAGCCGCCAGTATTGTTTCGGCTCCAATATGGAATCAATATATGAAAGAGGTCACGAAGAACGACCCAAACGAACAGTTTGATCGCCCAAGTGGAATTAAAGACGAAACAATAGATGCAAATACCGGTAAATCACTAATTCAAGGCTCAAAACCAAGGCGTGATATTTTCCCCAGCTGGTATAAAGTTGAACAAGCCAAGGACTCACAGAAAGCCACGATCGATATTGTCTCTGGCAAACTAGCAACCGAATGTACCCCCGCGGGTGCCCGTCGTGAAATCACAGGATCACTGATGACAGCCGAGATACCCTCGACAGATCCATCTTTCCCTCGCTGGAACCCTCCGGTTCAGGTCTTAGCAGCAACCCTAGGTTACTCTCGTGGTGGAAGCATCCCCTCGGAAAAAGATGACGTGCACCAGTGTGGCGATCCACAACCGGTAGTTTCGGTAACTGCATCACCATCAACAGGTAGTACGTTTACTATCACGGCCAATACCACACAGGGCAAATTCCCTATCAGCCAAGTGGTCTTTTATATGGACGGCAATGCCATATCGACACAAGGCGGAGGGGGTCCAGCATTCTCAACCACGATCACTCCTTCGGCCGGAAACCACACTTTCAGTGCCGTAGTAACCGATAGTGGGTACTATACCGGGACTAGCAACACGGTAAGCGTAAGTGCTACTGGCGTAGGAGGGGCCAACCTAAGCTGTAGTGGCACCAACTGCACATTCACCTATACAGTCGGTGCTTTCAACGCACAACTTTACGCCGGAGGTGTTCCTTTCGGAAGTAGCCAGTCAAGCAGCCCAGCAATCTGGAATAGCATCGTACCTGCCTGGAATGGCACTTCGGGTGCTAGCTCAAATATTAAGATCATATATACCACCTCTAGCGGCTCACAGACAGTTTACACTAAATTCGATTTAGTAATAACCTTGCTAGGGGCCTTGCTTGCTCGGCGATTGGATTGAGAAGAATTATGTCTTTGACGTGGATGAGACCCTTTTCCGCTGTCTCTACTTGGCTTCTTCATGCCTACAGGGCTTGCAAAAATCATCTTACCAGCAACAGTTTGAAATATACGAGTAACCTCACAGTCAACTTCTTTCCCTATAAGTTTGTCACCACTATCCACCACTATCATAGTTCCATCGGGAAGGTAACCCACACCCTGATTCTTAGTCTTACCAACCTGAACAACATTAACCTACATAACTTCGCCAGGCAATACTACGGCTCGAATTGAGTTTGCTAGTTCATTAATGTTTAAAATCTTCACGCCCTCAATTGTAGCAACTCGATTTAGATTATAATCCGTAGTTAATATGTTAGTATTATGTTTTTTAGCCAAGTACACTAGCTTATGATCAACTTCCTTCACACTGACAGGGTCTTCTTCGATAATCTCTAGCCTCAAGCTCTCGTTTTGACGCATTTCATTCAGAATTTCTAATCCTCGGCGACCTCTACCTCGACGCAACGGGTCTTCACTATCGGCAATGTTCTGTAGTTCGGCTAGCACGAATCGTGGGACCAATAGCGCACCAGGAATAAAACCGGTGGCTACAATATCCCCAATCCTACCATCGATAATAGCTGAGGTATCAACAAGAATACGGCGTTCATTTTTGTCTACTTTTAGTGGCTTCACCTTCTCAGCTTTAGTTTTCTTATCACCTTTTTTTGGCAAAAGGCTATTTAAGAATTCATGTTTCGAATAAAACACAGCAGCCATGGAAACTGCTAAAACTACCGTAACAGTAATTGGTAGAAACTTGTTATATGGTTCACCTAAAGAAGATAAAGGAATAGCCAGAAGCGAACCGATCAAACTACCAAAAAGCAATCCTATTACTATTAGTATAATTTTTTGGGCGCTTAATTGGGCTAAGCGGTAGGCAACAATTGCCGCCACTAAAGCTACAAGTAAAATGATCTCAATAATTAACAACAAACCTACTCGCTTCCTATTTTAATAGTCTTATGGCATCGGCAATAGTATGCACGCCAAGTTTCTCAGCCCCCTTGGTACTGGCAGGCATAATTGCTCTATTAAAACCAAGTTTTTTGGCCTCAGCTAGACGCAATTTTGGCATGTTAACCGATCGGACTTCACCGCTTAAACCTACTTCGCCAAAGACAACTGTCTCTGGATTGATGATTTTTCCGTTAGCCGCAGAGGCTATTGAAAGAATAATTGCTAGATCAATTGCAGGCTCAGTTAGCCGAATTCCACCTACGATATTAACATATACATCCTGATTACTCAAATTCACTCCACCACGCTTTTGCATGACCGCACAAAGCAATCCGAGCCTATTCAAATCAAAACCATCAGCAACTCGCTTGGGATAACCATACACACTAGGGCTAACTAAAGCCTGAACCTCAACTAAAATCGGCCGGCTCCCTTCCATGCCTACGAAAATTACACTACCTGGTAATTGCTGACGTTCCTGGAGTAATGCCTCGGACGGATTAGCAACTGCACGTAGTCCTTCTTCGGTCATCTCTAGCATCCCAACGGCATTTGTAGAGCCAAAGCGATTCTTAACACTACGAAGCATTTTTAACAAACCGTATCGTTCACCCTCTAGATATAATACGGTATCTACAAGATGCTCCATTAATCGTGGTCCGGCTACGTTACCCTCCTTAGTTACATGACCAATAATAATAAATGCCGTATTTGTGCTCTTTGCAGATCGAACCAAGCTATTTGTATTATTTGTAATTTGGCTGGTAGTCCCAGCTGCACCACTAAGCTCCTGGCTCACCATAGTCTGGATCGAATCAACAACAATTAACTCGTAAGCACCACTATTGGCATGCGCCAGAACCTCGTCAACGTCTGTTGTAGCCAAAAAGTCGAATTCAGTATGCAGGTTCCTTAACCTGGACCCCCGCAGCTTTACTTGAGCAGCAGACTCTTCACCGCTCACATATAAAACTTTTTGCTTTCGGGCTATTTCGGCTGCGAGCTGTAAGACCAGTGTAGATTTACCGATTCCTGGGTCACCGGCCAACAAAGTCAAACTGCCTGGCACAATCCCACCACCCAGGACCGAATCAACCTCACTGTTACCGGTACTAATGCGGCTTTTTTCAGCTGAGGTTATAGAATGGAATTGCTCGGGCTTTGAAGTAGGGGTGGACTTTGCCCCACCACCCTTATTCTTGCCAAGAATAACTGATTCGACCAAGCTATCCCAGGCACCGCACTGCATGCATTTACCACTCCATTTGCTAGTTACTGCTCCGCAGCTCTGGCAGCTAAATTGTGATGTTGATTTAGCCATTGCTATCCTTCTTTATTAACGGTATTGCGGATTCGGGAATTTTGCGAACTTTTACATTCTTATCATCCTGTAAAAATGCCTTCATTAGTCGATGCAACCCATCCAAGATTAGCCAGCGGCCCTTCCAATACATAATATCTATCTGGTAGCTTAAGTCAGCCTTCATTGTCCTCTCGTATTCTTCCGGGTGTTTATTTGGAGCATTTAGTACTTCTTGGGGCTCAACATCGTAATAGCCATCGGGCTTGGACCATATAAAAGGCACCTTAAAATGCCAGGTAAGCTCATCGATTGATATTTCTTCTATGGGGTACTCTAATTCCCAAACTTTTTGCTCGTCCCAACTAAAATCAAAGCCAACTTCTTCGATAATTCTGGGTAATTGCTGCTTCATAAATTTAGTATACACCAAGGGTATATTACGAACAAGAGCCGAAAATATAACATCAATATACTTGATATTTACTTTTTTTGTAGTATAATTACCTAACTCAATCTGGAGGTACCAAATTGATTGAACCGAAAAAGGAGTAGTCATGTCCTCCGAAAACAGGTCAACAGCAATCCTGATGGTCCACATTAGCGGGCCAGATGTCGATGTACTCAAGCAGACTGCCAGAGTCATCGAAGCCCTTCGGGCCGTCGAACCCCATGGAACCAATACCTCGGTGGATTCGCCTCGCTTCGAGCCGGGCATCGTCCAGACCAACAACATCCTGGAGATTCTGATTGCGACTCCAGGGTTGTTCAAGGAGCGGCCACGCAACCTCATGACGAGGGCTGGAATCACAACCCTGGGTGAGCTAACACTAAAGACCGAGACAGAACTCCATGCCATCACCAACTTCGGTCAGAAATCGGTCGACGAGGTCATCGAAGTACTTGACCAGTATGGCCTCAGGCTTCGGGGTTCATGAACTCCTACGCCAGCCACACGCCTCTGTTGGGCTCGCATATAACCAAAGCGAGCCCAACAGGGGTTTTCGCTTTATAGGGTTTATTTTATTCCAGCGCCAACTTTAACTTTTAATTCAACTTCGTCGTCTTTAACCCCAACACTCACCGTATCACCAGGTTTAATCATT
>CAYSEY010000010.1:0-16282 GCA_964430405.1 uncultured Candidatus Saccharibacteria bacterium | reverse complement strand
ATTCTGATACAATACCCCTCGAAGATATGCTTATTAAGCAGTCTAGGTTGGTAAAAATGGTGGACTCACCAACCTTATCGATTAAATATATTTGATTGAACTGCTATTATAAAAGCAATATTGATATCTTCTCTAAATTAAAGGAGAGAAATATGGCAGTACCTAAAAAACGTCGAACATCATCGACTCGTGCACAGCGTCGTAACCACGACAGTCTAGAAGCGATAAATTTGATTGTAGAAAAATCTAGCGGCCAAGCAGTACCTCGTCGCTTGCATAAAGCTGCTAGCCTTGGACTAGCTCGGACCCGAAAGGTCTAGAATGGCCTCCAATCGTCACCTTTGCCGGATAATTGCGTTACAGAGTCTATACGAATATGATTTTCGTAGTAGCCTGGATATTAAAGAGCTAACAACCGATATAGATGAAGTTTTGGTTCGTAATATCGCAGTTTATAAAGATGCGGTCGATGAAACCGACTTTATAACCGATTTAGTAAAGGGGACACTTAAAAATGAAAAAAAACTAGACGAGATGATAGTGCCGGCCGCCCCAGAGTGGCCGATCGATCAGATCGCCAAGATTGACAAGGCCATCTTGCGAATGAGCTTGTATGAATTGCTCATTAAACGCGATGTGCCGCCAAAGGTAGCTATTAATGAAGCCGTAGAATTAGCCAAAGAATTTGGCGGTGATAATTCTAGTAAGTTTATTAATGGCGTATTAGGAACAATATTTAGACAAAGTGATTTATATGACCCAAAAGAAGATAAACGAGCGAACTCAGACAAACCTGAAGAAAGCTCAAAAGAACAACCAAAGCAAGAAAAATAATATCAAAAACCAGCGGACTAAGGCAGTACGAGAGTATACGGCCGGTGGAGTGGTTTTTCGTATAAAGAATGGCTCCTTAGAGTTTTTGCTTCTTCAAGACGTTAAGGGGCGCTGGAGCATTCCAAAGGGCCATGTTGAGAGTGGTGAGACTCTCGAACAAACTGCAGTTCGAGAAATTGGTGAAGAAACTGGCCTGATGGGTATTAAGATTATTGATAAGCTTGATAAAATACACTTTTTCTATCGTATGAATGGCAAACTAATATTTATGACAACCTTTGTATTCTTAATGGAGGCTACAGATCCAGACGAAACTCTAGAGCCTGAAAAGTCTGAAGGGATAGTTGATGTTAGTTGGTTTGATGAACAGGCTGGTCTAAGGGCTATCGAATACAAAGCTACCAAGGTATTATTAGAAGAGGGCGCTAAGCGCGTAAAAAAAGCATATGGTATTCAATAAAGACGAAATCGAATCAATTTTAAAGGTTAAGTTTAAGAGTGAAGAACTTATTAAAACAGCATGTACCCACCGAAGCTACTTGAACGAACATCGTAGCACCGTAAAAGAGCACAACGAGCGCCTAGAGTTTTTGGGTGACGCCGTGCTTGAGTTGGTTGTTACGGATTTTCTATTTAGCACTTATAAAAACAAGCCCGAGGGAGATTTAACCAGCTGGCGAGCTGCACTTGTGAAGACAGAGAGTCTGGCTGAACTTGCTGAGCAACTAGGGCTTGGCCAGTATTTATTAATGAGCAGAGGTGAGGCCAAGAGTGGCGGACGTACCCGTATGGCGTTGCTGGCTAATATGGTTGAGGCGATCATTGGTGCAATCTATTTAGATCAGGGATACCAAGAAGCAGAAAGATTTATCAATGACAATATTAGCTCGAAAATCGAAGGTATTATCAAGACTGGTTCATATATTGATGCCAAGAGTCATTTCCAGGAAGTTGCTCAAGAACGTGAAGGAGTAACCCCTCATTATGAGGTTACCGCCGAATCTGGTCCGGACCATGACAAAATATTTGAAATGGCTGTATATATCAACAAAAAAATGTGGGGTAAAGGTAAGGGTAATAGCAAGCAAGCCGCACAACAATCGGCTGCAGAATCGGCACTCAAAAAATACAAAAAATAGATTTTATTTGTTAATAATTAACACTCATGCTTAAATAGGGTTGTATTGTAGTCTTCACAACACACAACCCGGAGGTGTGCTATGCTCCCAGAAGTTATTATTATTTCGGGGACTGGTGCGCCCCCGTTTGGCATACGCCACTACCCGTATGCCGGTCTGATTCGGCAATTCGAAGCTGCCGGCTACACAGTGCACTTGGAGAACATCTACCATTTGGGGATCGACCGGATGGACCGTTCACTTCAGCATTTGCAGAAGCGCTATTTCAGCCCCCAAGATCGCCGGCGCTACATCGTCTGTGGACATTCGCAGGGTGGCCTGCTGGCACTAGCGCTAGGGAACGAATACCCAGACAAGGTGGTGGCAATCGAGCTGTTTGGGGCTCCACTGTACGGCACACGGATCGCGCCGATTTGGCTGCCACTGCCGGCGGTGCGAGCCATGAACCATCGGAGCCGGTGGCTCAAGGAGCTGCGTGGACACGAAAACCTCGATACCGCCAAGGTTCATTCGTACTTCTCGGCGCTTGATGTCCTGGTGGTACCCTGGGTGGCTTCAATGGTCAAGGGCGGCCACAATTATCTGATGTTGCCATCGCAGATTGAGGGATTGGTTCTGGCGGCCGGGCGGGCTATGCTCGGCGACAAGATCGAAGAAGTTGAGATCCTGCATGGAACCACCGGCCATATTGGCTTGGTGACCCACCCTACAGTACTCGGCCATTTGGCTGGACGCTACGAATTTGGCGCACCGAGTAAGCTCGTCGTTGTGGCAAGCTAGCTCCCGCACTGAAAGCTTCTGCTTTTTTGCGGGAGCTTTCAATTTGTAAAGAATGTATAATATATTCATGAAAATTGCTATTTTAGGATTTGGTAAAGAGGGTGAATCAGCTTTTCGGTACTGGAGCAGGCAAAGTAATGATATTACCATTCATGATAACGACCTGAACAAAGATGTACCGGAAGGCGTAGAAACGGTGCTGGGTAATGAGGCTCTACAAAATTTAGATGACTATGGTTATGATCTTATGGTACGCAGTCCTGGCTTACGTGTTCCGGAGGGTTTGAATACTCCAATTATTACCCCCACCGAGGAATTTATGCAGCGCTGCCCAGCACCAATAATCGGAGTAACGGGTACCAAGGGTAAGGGTACTACTGCGACACTAATCTCCGAAATACTAAGTGGAGCGGGTAAAAAAGTGCATTTGCTAGGCAACATCGGCACCCCGGCGCTCGATGAACTCGGCAAAATTAGCGCTACCGACATTGTTGTATATGAAATGTCTTCGTTCCAACTGTTCGATATCAATATCAGCCCACATGTTGCTGTATGCTTAATGGTCACCGAAGACCACCTGGATTGGCATAAGGACTTGACTGAGTACCACAACGCCAAGGGCAACATATTTAAATACCAAAGTCCCGAAGATTCAGCGGTGTATTACACCGAAAATGAAATATCCTCACAGCTTGTAAGACTCTCTGTGGCAAGTAACAAGATAGGCTATGGCGATGGCGGTGAGGTCTATATAAAAGACGATAAAATAACCGGGTTTAATAAGATAATATGTGACGTAGCCGATGTAGCCTTGCCAGGGACGCATAATTTGCAGAACATTTGCGCAGCTATTGCGGCGAGCTGGGAATATAACCAAGACGAATCTATTATTCAAAAAGTTCTAAAAGAATTTAAGGGTCTACCCTACCACATAGAGTTTATTACCGAAAAAAATAGCGTTAAGTATTATAACGATTCATTCTCGACCAATCCAACCTCGGCTATAGCTGCGGTAGAAAGCTTTAGTGAGCCGCTGGTGTTATTTTTGGGTGGCTTCGATAAGCAGGCTGACTTCATTGAGCTGGCTGAAGTTATTAAAAACCATCAAATCCGAAAAATCATAACTTTTGCCGAAACCGGCCAACGAATTGCCGAAACGCTCAATAGTATTGGTGTGGAAAATGTTGAATACATGGACGAAAAAGACTTTGTCGTGATAGTGAAGGCCGGTATTGCAACAGCTCAGCCGGGTGATGTGGTGTTGCTAAGTCCGGCTTGCGCCAGCTGGGGAATGTTTACTGACTATAAAGCGCGCGGGCAACAATTTAATAATGTAGTAGAGAACAGTTAATTATTATTGCTTAAGCTTGGTCTACCGAAGTAAAATAGAAGATATGAAATCAGGGGTGGTTACACTTCGCAGCCTTGAGCTTGCAGGATTTAAATCGTTTGCTAAGCGCACCAAGCTGGAGTTTGGCGAGGGTTTGGTTGCAATAGTCGGGCCTAACGGCTCGGGTAAGAGTAATGTGGTCGATGCAATCCGTTGGGTTTTTGGCGAGCAAAAAAACAAATCGTTACGAACTGATCGCGCTGAGGAGCTAATTTATCATGGTGGTGATAGTAAGGCTCAAGCAAGTATGGCTGAAGTAGTTATAACACTAGACAACTCTTCAGGTAGAATCCCTGTTGAACTTAACGAGATCGAGATAACTCGTCGTCTTTATCGAAGTGGTGAAAGCAACTATTTGCTAAATGGAAAAAAAGTAAGTTTAAGTACGATATCTGAGCTACTTGCAAAGAGTGGTTTTGGCGTCGGTAGCTACACAGTTGTTGGGCAAGGCTTGATTGAGAAGCTTATTCTGGCTACGGGCCAAGAACGCAAGCAGCTTTTTGGAGAAGCAAGTGGTATTAAACAGTTTGAAATTAAACAAGCCCAAACTAAGAAACGATTAGAGTTAACTCAACAAAACTCAGAACAGATAAACTCAATGATTGCTGAACTAAGACCCCAAAGCGAAATGCTAGCTCGTCAGGCTGGCCTTGCAAACAAGCGCAAAAAGTTACAAGTTGAGCTTAATCAGCTTAGGCATAATTACTTGAGCTTTTTGTTCTTGAACGCGAATCTAGCAAAGCGAAATTCCTTAAAAGAGATAGATATAAACCAGAAGAGACTCAAAGAGATCAATGATGAACTGGTCAGGCTTGAAAAGAATCACAGTAGAAGTGTCGAGCAGAAGAGTAGTACTTCTGCTAAAGAGTTAGCCAAAACGCTCAGTAGCCTCGAATCACAACGTATGAAGCTAGAAGAGATGATTACTAAAGCTACTGTTGGACTTGAGCAGAATAATTTGAGGCATTTAGCCAATCGCGAATCAATAAGCACACTCCGTAGTCAAATTGTAGAATATCAAAACAATCTTAAGCTACATCATAAAAAGCAAAAGGCTGTGCAAAAACAAATTTCCAAATATGAAGATAAGATATTAATCATTGATAATAAAATACAGTCTCAAACGAGTTTACTTGACCAAACACGTAGCGCATTAACTAAAACGCAAAAAACAGAATACTTGCGTCACAGCTTGGGGTTGATAGATATACTGCAAAACTCCATTGAATCAGGTAAGAACAATGAACAACTCAAGATAATCTTTTACAAGCTTCGCCGTATGATTCGCCATTCTATAGTTGATAATGCCGCAGAATTAGCATTAAAAATAGGTCGAATACAAAATAGCATATCTAGACTTTTAGATGAGCGTGAGAAACTCACCGACTCGCAAACAAATGAAGTTATTAGGCTTAGAGCTGGCGAGATGGATGAATCGGCTGCTACTACAAAAATCAAAGATCTCCAGAGCCAGCTTAAAATATTAAAATCAGATTCAAATAAAACTGATGCGAATAATTCTAAATCTCCTAGTAAAGATCTGGTTGAATTGGAGAACAAAAAAACTAAGCTCCTAGAGGAGATTGCGTCTAAGCAACTCGCATTGGCAGAGTTGGCTAATCGCACTTCAGATAATTCAACTGAAGATTATTTTGCATCACACGAAAAATTTAGTAATCAAAGCATAATAATTAGACAGAGCATTGATAGGGCTAAAGAATTGCTAGTAAAAGCTAATACTGACTTGTCTGAAGCTGATAAACTCAAGAAAAGCTGGTATGCCAGTCAATCATTTAAGCCACGCGCCAAGCCTTTGCCCGCAAGCTTAGATGCTATTAGAGAAATCGAGGCCGAACTAAAGTTGCTAGACGAAATCAGTCCTGAAATTGAAAAAGAATACAAAGAGTCAGCAAGTCGTATGGAGTTTTTGATGGGGCAGAGTAAGGATTTGAGCCAAGCCATTACGAATTTACGGTCGGTTTATGCTAAGACTGAAATCGAACTACAGAAAAACTTTAAGAACGGATTTAGTAAGATAAATAACGAATTCGGTAAATGTTTTAAGAGTCTATTTGGAGGAGGAGAAGCTACTTTACAGCTGAATGGAGACGAGGATGGATATGGTGTGGATATTGTTGTTCGTCTGCCGAATAAGCGGGCTCAGAACCTATCGTCATTATCTGGGGGCGAGAAAGCTTTGGCTTCCGCTGCTCTACTTGCTGGCATACTGGCGGCCAATCCTTCACCTTTTGTGGTGTTAGATGAAGTAGATGCGGCACTAGATGAAGTAAATACTCATAAGTTTGCCAAGTTACTAACTGACATTACAAAGCACTCTCAGGTTTTAGTAGTGACTCATAACCACGATACTATGGCTGTTGCAGATGAACTTTTAGGGGTAACAACAGCCGGTAATAATGAATCCCATATAATCAGAGTAAATCTAGATTCACTACCAAAAGTAGTTACGAGATAAAAAATATTGACAAAAACAGCTTTTTACAGGTAGAATAGAGCGTATTCGTTTTTTATTGGACAATCTAAAAGTAAGGAAATATGGTAGTTATCAGATTAGCTCGCGGTGGGCGAGTAAAACATGCAATATATCGAATTGTAGCGGCCGATAAGCGTCGTTCAGCAACCAGTAAGTATCTGGCTATTTTGGGTACCTACAACCCTCACACCAAGGAGGTTAGGTTGAACAAAGAGGATATTGATAAATATCTAGCTAGTGGTGCGCAACCATCTGATCGAGTGCTAAGAATATTCGAATCAGAAGGTATTAAGACTCCAGATTGGGCCAAGACTCACGACAGATTTAAAAAATCTAAAAAGGCTGAAGATGAAACAAAAGCTGAAGGTGTAGCAGAAACTGCAGCTGAAGCTGGTGAAAAAGCTGACGAGGCCAAGCAGAGTGTAGATGCTCCAGAAACTGCTGCAACAGAAGAGAAGGTAGCAGAAAAGCAAAAAGAAGCCACCGAAAAAGTAGCTGAAGCGGCCGAGAAGACTGACGAAGCCGCCAAGTAATTAAGGACTTATAGCAATAACTAGCTGAATTCGATACAATAAGGCTAGTTTTTTAATAGTAAGGAGAACACCCTATGGCCGAAAGAGATCAAGAATTCCTAGAATATGTTGTTGGAGCAATTGTTGATAAGCCCGAAGCAGTAACGATTAATCGTACTGTAGATGAGCGAGGTGTTTTGCTAGAGCTAACTGTTGACCCTGAAGACATGGGTAAAATTATTGGTAAAGCTGGAGCTACTGCGAAAGCAATTCGAACACTACTTAGGGTTATGGGCGCCAAACACGACGCTCGATTTAACTTAAAGATTATTGAGCCCGGTGAAGAGGGTGGGGAAATAACTGATCGACATCAATCTAGTTCGGATGAACAGGCGGAAGCTAGACCAGATGAAGAACCTGTAATTGATACATCCGCTGAAGATATTAAGTCCAAAGCACGTGAAGGTCTCGAAGACCTCGATGTTGAGATTTAAGATAAACTTAGATATACATATTGACCCTTTTGTATGAAAGTATGAAGATAACTATTATTACGCTGTTTCCAGAAATGTTTAGCCCTATTCTTGGTGCTAGCATGATGTGGAAAGCCCAAAAAGAAAAACTCGTGAAGTTTGAAATTGTTGATTTACGCAAATACGGACTTGGCCCGCGCAAGCAAGTAGATGATACGCCCTATGGTGGTGGTGCTGGAATGGTTCTAAAGCCAGAGCCAATTTATGCTGCAGTTAAAGCTGCTAGGAAAAAGCTACCTAATGCCAAGGTAATACTTATGACTCCACGAGGCGAAAAGTTTACCCAGATTAATGCTAAAAAACTTAGTAAATTAAAAGAAGTTATTATCTTATGCGGACACTATGAGGGGTTTGATGAGCGGATTGCCAAATTGGTTGATATTGAGATCTCTGTTGGTGATTATATATTAACCGGTGGTGAGTTACCGGCCATGACAGTAATTGATTCGGTTGTGCGTTTAATTCCTGGAGTGTTGGGTGATAAGCAAAGTCCTCACGATGAATCTTTTAGTCAAGGTCTTTTAGAATATCCGCAATATACCAGGCCTGATGAATTCGAAGGCATGAAAGTGCCAGAGGTATTATTGGGAGGGAATCATAATAAAATAATGGTTTGGCGTAAAGCCGAAGCCGTAAAAAAGACCAAACAAAATCGGCCTGATCTGCTGGATTTTTAAATAGCCTATGCTTGAGCCGGATGGCTCCAGATGCGAAAATACTTGAGACGTTCTTAGTTTAGGGCGCGCACTACTACAAGGAGGGCCAATGGCCGACCAAGAGGAGTTCCCGATCAAGCTAGACTTGGTTGGGGTTCGAAGTGATGAGTGCAAGTATGGCGAAAACCCGCAAATGCAGGGCGCATTGTACGGTACCGGTGGAAGTGATCCGCTGGCGCTCACGCAGTTCAGGGATGAAGGTGGCGACAAGCGTAGTTTGGTGAATTTCACCGATGTTGATCGCTTGCTGCAGACCATCACACACATTGCGGCTGGTTTCAGCCGCAACTTCGGTGAAGTCCCGGCCATCGCGATCGGCGTGAAGCATGGGAACCCGTGTGGTGTTGGCATTTCGCTCGATGGTTCGATCAGCCGAGCGTCACTCGTGAGAATGCTCAAGGGTGATCCAAGGGCGATCTTCGGCGGCGTGGTGATGACCAGCTTCCCGGTCGGCGGCGAGGAGGCACAGACGCTCCGTAGCTACGGGATGGAGACTGGCAAGCGGTTGCTCGATACCATTGCAGCGCCCAGCTTCGATGGCGATGCTCGTGAGGAGCTGGAGCGCAAGGCCGGCAAGTGCCGTCTGCTAAGCAACACTGCGCTCGGCCGATTGGCCGAGATGGGCGAAGGGTGCCTGGATACATCACCTCGCCGCCGTTATGTGCGGGGTGGTTGGCTGGCGCAGACCAACTACATCTACGTTCTCGACTTGAGAGCGGTAGAGGTGGAGTGCTTCGGTCCAGAGATTTCGGAACAGCAGAAGCACGACATTGTGTTGGCTTGGGCTATCGGTTCCACCAGCAACTCCAATACCATCACGCTAGTGCGTGATGGTATGCTGATCGGCAATGGCGTCGGCCAACAGGACAGGGTTGGGGCAGCAGAGCTCGCCATCAAGCGAGCCATCGATGCCGGACACGGTGACGACCTTGGTGGCCTGGCTGGAGCAGTGGCTTACTCCGACAGCTTCTTCCCGTTCCCAGACGGAGTGCAGGAGCTGGTGGATGCCGGCGTTACTGCCATCTTCACCAGTTCCGGATCAGTCAACGACCATATGACCATCGAGGTCTGCGAGAAGGCTGAAGTCAGTCTTGTAATGGTGCCCGATTCGATCTGCCGTGGCTTCGCCTGGCACTAGGAGGGGCCGATGACTGAATCGGAAACAATCAGACCACCCAAGCGCCACAGGTGTACCGCTTGCGGGAACCTGACTCGTTTCGACGTTACCACTACACGTCGCACCAAGGCATATCACCACTTCACGATCGGAGGTGAATTGGAGATTGAGGACGAAGAGGTGCTAGGGCTGACTGTAGAAGAAGTCAGCTGTAGGTGGTGTGGAACTCCCAAACACGTGGTGGAAATCGACCAGATAGGTGAAGGCACTTCCGAGTCGGTCGGTTGAAACCCAAGACGACCCCCTTATTTTGAGGGGGTCGTTTCTATGTTTTTAGTATCAAAATTGCCAATGCTTATAAAAAATCGTACAGTATATATCATATGAAGTTACAAACTCGTTTCTTTCTATTGGTGGTGGTTGTGTTCTCTGTAATTATTGGGGTGCTGTTTATTCAGAGATATTTCGATACTGAGCGTTCTAGGGAAATTTTACAAACTACACTAGAGGAACGAAAGAAGGCTTTTGACGTGAGTCTAGAATCTGAAGGTGAGATTTTTAAGACATTCATAGATGACTACTCTTTTTGGGATGAAATGGTTGATTTCGTCAAAACTAGCAATAAAGAGTTCGCTTCTAACAATTTAGAAACTGGGTTAGAAACCTATAAGGCAAGTGCATTGTGGGTATATAGCCCTAGTGGAAAGCTAGTTTACTCAAAAAGTAGCGATCCTGAAAAACCACTTAATGCCATTCCGCTATCAGCTGATTTTTTCTCTAAATTAAACAATGAAAAGTTTATACATTTTTACCTTGAACAGCCCGAAGGAATTATAGAAGTAAGGGCTGCTACGATAGTTCCGGGTGATGACGCTGAGCATAATAGCCCACCTAATGGCTATTTCGTAATTGCGCGATATTTGGGAGACGAATTTATAACTAAAATGCAGACATTGTCACAGAGCTCAGTGAAATTTGAGCAGTCAACTGATTCGATGGAAAGTGAGGCTAGTGGTGAGTCGGTTAGTTTTTCGGTACCACTAAACGATTTGTCGGATAAAACTATACAGTTGCTAAACTCAGAATCAGAAGTAGCGGTGATAAAGTCACTTAACTCTTCATATAACAAACAGCTCACTCTGCTTATTGGAGCTGGATTTGTGATTATGGCTATTATTTTATCGGGATTGTGGTTGTTCGTGCTGAGGCCTATCCATTTGATTTCTAGGAGTATTAAGCAAAAAGACCCAAGGGTGTTAGATAATATCTCGAAATCTAAATCACAATTTGGTGAGCTGGCGAAGGTTGTGCAAGAGTTTTTCAGCCAAAAAGTTGCCATACAAGAGGCCGAAACAAAACGCATAGAGTTGGAAAAGCTTAATAAAGAGAAAGCAGCATTCTTATCGATAGCCGCACATGAGCTAAAATCTCCAGGAACTATAATTTCTTTGATGTCAGAGTCGGTTACTCGTAGTGCCACCAAAAATAAGGTGCCCGCCAGCGTAATAAGTGACCTCAGCACTATTACACACCAATCTAAGAAAATGACTACACTAGTGAATGATTTACGTAGTGCAGCAGAGGGCAAAAAGATGATTGCCCGCGAACGGACTGTATTTGATTTTGATAAGTTTCTAGAGCAGGAAGTTACGGAGCTTGGATATATTATTGATCAAAAAATCGTATTATCCGGTCATACCAAACAAAAAATCCAGGCTGACGAGCAACATCTGAGTCAAGTTGTAAGCAACCTTATTCGTAATGCTGCAAAATACTCCGGTAGTGACACACAAATACATATTAATAGCTCAGTTAAAGGTGGAGAGATAATTGTAGAATTTATTGATCAGGGTTTGGGAATCTCTGAGAAAGACCAGCATCATTTATTTGAGCAATACTTCAGAGCAGATAATGTCAAAGGTTCTATCGAGGGTTTAGGGCTTGGGCTATCAATATGCCATGATATTATAAAGTCCATGGGTGGGAAAATTTGGGTTAAGAGCGCACCAGGAAAAGGGTCTCACTTCTACTTCTCGTTACCAATAAAAAGCCTATCACCCAAACCAGAAAACCTAGCCAATAAAAAATCTCTAAATAAGTAAAAACCCTTTATACGGTAGGAACGCGTAAAACTGGTAAAGTAACCTGATAAATGGTAGAATAAGCGAGCAAGACATAGCTCTTAGTCATCATCCGTCATATATATCGCCTATGGAGGCAAACTATCTCGGCTCTTAGCCAAAGGATTATCGCCTCGCATTAACAAGAAAGGTTATATATTATGGCAACTAAATTATATGTAGGCAAATTAGCTTACGAAACTTCCGAAGAAACATTAAAGAATCTATTTGCAGAATTTGGTACTGTTGTTAGCGCCCAGCTAATTATGGACCGAGATTCTGGCCAGTCTAAGGGATTTGGTTTTGTGGAAATGGAAAATGATACCGAAGCACAGGCTGCAATCAAAGATCTTGATGGCAAAGAAGTTGATGGCCGAACTATAGTGGTCAATGTAGCCCGACCAAAAGAAGATCGCTAGTAGATAGCTTCCTGTTCAACTAACTAATCAAATACACAGCTAATTCGGTTGGGTTTTTGATAGAAA
This sequence comes from uncultured Candidatus Saccharibacteria bacterium, assembly GCA_964430405.1. GTDB lineage: Bacteria > Patescibacteriota > Saccharimonadia > CAILAD01 > BJGX01 > CAYSEY01. The sequence goes on along the minus strand of CAYSEY010000010.1, from coordinate 4,162 downwards.
ACTTTATCATGAAAAAGACTAACAAATACATCGAAATCGCTCATACCGAGAATATGAACATCAACACAATGGGACTTAGGTCTTGCGAGATGATTCGTTCTGCACTTTTGAGTAAGTACAATAAAGTTGGTATCACGAGAGTTAATAGTGCTACCGAATTAATTGATTTGATTAGCAAGAACCCAGATTTAGTTTTTTTGGGTGTTAAAAGACTCCCGCGAACAGACGGATTTACCGATGTTGGTTTGGAGGACAGCTGGATATCGGACAATCTTGATAAAGCCGGCATTGCCTATACTGGCTCTTCGAGAGATGCACTTGAGTTAGGTGTGTATAAGAATGGTGCGAAAAAAAGAGTCCAAGATATCGGATTGCCGACAGCTGAATTTTTCACAGCTTTGCCTGGGCAGCATGCCAAGCCATCTGATTTACCGGTTGGTTTTCCATTATTCGTAAAACCCAATAGTTCTGGAGGCAGCAAAGGGATTGATGACGACTCTGTTGTAAGAAACTTTGTTGAGTTTAAAAGTAAGGTAGAATCGATTTTTGATCGTTTCGGCACCAGCTCGCTTGTAGAGCAGTATCTTACAGGTCGTGAGTTTAGTGTGGCAATTCTGCAGGATCATGCCACTAGTGAACTACGTGCGATGCCTATAGAAATTATTGCTAGTATGAATTCTCGTGGTGATAGAATTTTGAGTTGTGGAATAAAAAAGGCTGATACCGAGAAAGTAATTACGATTACAGATTCTGTAGTAAAACAGCAGGTTGGGCAGCTAGCTAAAGAAATATTTGTTGCTTTAGGAGCACGGGATTTTGGGAGAGTCGATATTAGAATGGATTCAAATGGCAATCCACACTTCTTAGAAGCTAACCTAATACCTGGCTTGAGTGGTGGCTATTTCACTCGAGCCTGTAGGATGAATGCTGGCTTAGAGTACGATGAAATGATACTGAGTATTGCTCAATTAGCATTGGGTCGTTCTGTACAATCTGAAGAAACGCTACCAGATCTAATCTTACAGCCAAACCTTTAGGAATCTTAATTGTAAAGTCGAAGTAATAATGGAGTTAAGTTTATAGTAGGTTGTGAACTTGGACTCACCAAATTATACTATTTAGCATGAACGTACCAGAAAGTATTAAGCCTATAGTCCCACGTGGTGTTTTTGACTTAAATAATCGAAATCAATATTTTAATGGTTGGCCAACGTTGGAGTCTGATAATAAAGCTGTTGTATTGGCCTTTCCGGTAGAGGGCTGGGGTGGATCGGCAGCTGTTGTTATGACCCAGAAGAGCAAAGATAATCCAGTTGGGGTTGGAGTATACGGCGAAGGGGATTTAAAGAAGGCCGAGAAACAGGCTTTAGCAGCCTTATCTTTAGACGAGGACGGAACTGGCTGGGAAGATGTTGGCAAAAACGATCCGGTAGTTTTAGGTTTGCAGAAAAAGTATATGTATTTACGGCCAAGTTTATTCAATAGCCCCTATGAGGCCGCTGCAGCATTTATAATTGGCCATAGAATAACAATAGGGCAAGGTAGGAAGATTCGAGAAAATATTTCTATAGATTTTGGAGACGAAATTATTGTTGAGGGCGAATCATTCTATGCCTTCCCGAGTCCGCAAAAACTTATGGCTATAGAAGGCTACAAAGGTCTAAATGCAACAAAGATAGAGCGACTAAAAGCTGTCGCCCAAGCCGCCATTGATGGAATGCTAGATAGAGACTACTTAAGATCATTAGGTGAAGAAGAAGCCCTGACTAAGCTTGAAACTTTGCCGGGCATTGGACCATTCTTTTCGCAAGGGATATTGTATAGGGGAGTAGGGATAAGGGATGGTCTTACGTTAGATGATATGACCTTTCATGCAATTAAAACTGCCTATGGATTGGCCAAAGAAGCATCAAAAGATGACATCTTAGCAATCGCAGAAAAGTGGCGTCCGTACAGGATGTGGGTGATTGTTATGTTGCATATTTGGCTTAGAGAAACCAATAATTTTCCAAAGCGTACTTTTAGCAGGCGTTAACTTGGTTCGATTCGGTATTCGGAATAATTTTGGTTATCAATAATTAGCTTAATGACAATTGGAAGAAGAGGAATAGTATTTTCTGGCAGGTTATCGATAGAAAACCAATTAATCTCTGAGCATTTACTAGGCTCGCAATTTTTTATCTCGCCTTGCCAATTTTCGGCAACGTAGAAAATATCTATATATTCTTCTTCGTTGCTATTCTGCGGGAGTCTCTGAACAAAGTGCGCAAACTTTATATCCTGCGGATCGATAGTGATGTTAGCTTCTTCTTTAGCCTCGCGGATTATAGCTTCTGTGCCCAACTCGCCACTTTCGAGGTGCCCGGCTATAACGTTATACATTCCATCCTGAATACCGGTATCAGCTCTTTTTAATAGTAGAATCTTATCGTCTTTGCGTAACAATAAATTTACGGCTATGGCTGTTTTGAATCTTTCGTTGACCATTAGTTGATTATACTCCATTTAGATATATCTATTGTTTATGTTGGAGTCTGATACTCAGGCCTTTACCGTAAAACTCTTGAGCTACAAACGCTGGGAAGTTAGACTTGCTAAGCTTCGTGCTGTGTTTGTACCCAATGTCATTAAAGCTGGCTAGGTCCTTAACATCGGTTATTCTATTTTTAATTAGCCAGTTAGCGAAAGCACCTCGAGCAATTTTAGAGTGAACCGCAACGAAAGTTGGCATTTGTGTAATGGGGTTTATGGTATAAAAAGTTGGTGTTGTTACTATGTTTGAGTCAACAAAGTCAGTAACTACTTTGCTGTACTCGACGGCACTCAAGTTAACTATTGGAATACTATTTGGCAGTGTATTCACTATCGATTCACCCCAATATTTATACAAACTAGAGAATTTTTTATTAGGTAACTTATAACCCATTTCAAGCCGGTATGGGTAAATGCCGTCATTAGGTCTAAGTATTCCATATAGGCCAGACAATATCCTAAGTGTTTTGTTGGCATATTCGAGATTTTCTGTTGTCCAATCGTGAGCTTGCAGACCGCTATAGATATCACCCAAGAAGCTATCAACTGCTTTGCTTTGTTTGTTAGGTTCAGCAGACCAATCGGCAATTAGATTTTTTGTCTTTAGAGACAACGGTTTTGAAATGCTCATTATTTTGCCAATTTTGTTGGCTGACAGGGTTTTTAAATATTTGTCTATCTCAATAGATCTAGAAAGTAGTTGGGGCTGAGTTAAGGTTTTGTCGCCACTACCTATGGGCGGAAGCATGGTCTTAGATGAGTGAATCAGTATGATCACTTAGTTTTGTTACCTAGTTTTAAATATATCATCTGCGTTAGATTGGTTAATATTGTTGCAAAGATTATTACTGCAATAACTCCTATGAAGCCTATATCTATGTATTCCCCGAGTACAAAATTTAATACCTCTAAAAAAACAAACTTCGAAAAAAATAAAATTGCCCATATTGATATTGCAAGTCCTATCTTGCGTGCTTTAGTATTTTTCTTTCTAAACCAACGCGCTACTAAGCTCTTGATCTTAAAAGTAGGGTAGACCAGAAGCTGCATAAGTAGTGCCGCCAGAAAAGTTATTGAATAGCTACTAGTGTAAATCAAGTTTGTGTAGTCACTAAAAAATCCAAAAGCCACAGAATATATCAGCGTGCCAATTACTATTTCTATAAAAATTTCTTGGCGAATGGTTTGGTTGACGCTTTTTAACATTACAGCTAATTATAGCTGATAGTAAGACCTGAGACACGTAAATACCAAAAAACGGAACATTGCAAAATTGCTTGTTCCGTTTGATGGTCTGTGGCTAGAAGGCTTGGGCCAAAATCCAGATTGCCCCAGCAAGGGCAAGCAAGAAGATACTTAGCCCAACTGGAGATCCCCAGCTGAACCACGATCCCCATGAACGCCAGTGTTTCTTAGACCGTTCGTACCAGTCTATTTCTTCTTGGTGTTTTTCTTGGGGTGTCATTTTGCCATAACACGACTCCTTATTTAGTTAATAATGAGCCTCAAATTGTGTGTTAGCCAGAGGCAAGTTGTTCCTCTGAGACAAAGGCTTGCTGGTAACTGGACTTATTAACACTAAAATTATAACAAAATATATAGTTGTGGCATATATGGTAAGTATCGGTTT
>CAYSEY010000009.1:0-16436 GCA_964430405.1 uncultured Candidatus Saccharibacteria bacterium | reverse complement strand
GAAAAGACCGAACAGTCCACTACGCAAGGACACTTACCGGAAGTTAATTAGTCCACCTTTTGGCTCCAAACTATAGGTGTGCAGTTTAGATCTGTCTAGATAGTAAATATGTTTTCCATTCTTGTCTATTCCCGTAGATAGACTGTCTGTCGTGGAAGTATTAGGGGGTACTTTTACGAGGTTCTCTCCGGTGTAGTCGACGATATATAGTCCGTCTGGTTTCGTAATTAGCAGTTGAAAATCGCTAAACCAACTAATCCCCAGTGTGTTTTCCTGAGTAGTGCTAAATCTCTCCGCAAATTCCAGGTCTATTGTTTTGAATGTATCGCCTTGTACATAGCTAATGAATCTGCCATTACGACTAAATTTTGGAATTGTTATGTTGTTACCAATCTCTGATGTGAGAATTTTTCCATCTACATACCGAACTATATGTAGTGTACCGGAATCTGGGTTAAGCAGACTAATGTTGCTTTGTCCATGAAGTTTCGACAAACCGATTCCCCAAGGGGTTTTTGAAGGTCCATACTGCGCCATAACATAGCGATTGTTACCTGCTAAGTCATAGCGTATTAGAAATTGGCCACTATCACTGGGGGTTAGATTTTCAAGAGTGTAGAGGTTATCGGCATCAATATTGTAGCTAGTGACATTATTTATTCCACCAGTCGTGACCGTCCTAGACTCGACATTTATTCGTCGTATTTTCCCTTCTGATATGGCAAAAATCTCTCGATTATTGCGCGGGTTGATTCGCGGGCTATCAATACTCATCGATACAAAGTCCGTTAAGTTGACTAGCTCTCCGTTGCTAGTGTTTACCCAAAACACTATAGAGTTACTATTTTCGTAGGTGGCTTTTACGACTAAGGCACTACCTTCTGGATTGACTTCCAGGAGCTGGATTGATGTGGCTTGCTTTAATGAAACATCCGTTGGTATATCGGCAATTTTTCTTAGTTGGCCATCATTCTTAATTTCAAGAATTGATACCGGAAGGGAGCCAAATACAAAAACCTTATTAGCTTCGCTATTGTTAGCTATCGAGGTAAAACTAAGCTGCTGATCTATTTGCTTAGTTTGAATTTGTATTGGTATCAAAAGGGCGTAGTCGGCAAAGGTTACCTGGCTGGCTTTTACGAAAAAACTGGTTTTCCAGTCGTGGTAGTCGGGTTTGGAGTATTCTACGGTGATTGTACCGGTTTTTAATCCTTCCAGACGGTAAGGGGTTTTTTGAGTGAGAGTTTTTCCACTCACCTTAATAGTTGCTCCACCGGGGTTTGTATTTAGTAGTGCGAGTCCAGTAGTTACAATTTCACCTTTTAAGAAATCAATATTATATCCAGAAGCAAAGGCTACTAATAGAAAAGTGCCTATCACTATCAAGATAGTTCCAATTGTAACCGTCAGAGAGGATCGGGTTTTTTGTGATATCATAGTTTTTGTAGCTGAACTGATTATAGAACAGAATTTGAGCTAGCTAAAGACTAAATTAAGGATTAAGCAAATTGTCAAAATTAATAATTGAAGGCCCGACCAAATTAGAGGGGAATGTTAAGGTTTCTGGTAGTAAAAACCACGTTCTCCCGATGTTAGCAGCGATTCTATTAACTACCAATGAAGTGGTTTTGCATAATGTTCCCGATATTGCAGATGCTCAAGTAATGATCGAGATTCTCGAATTATATGGAGTCAGGGTTGAACGAAATCGCAACAGTATTATATGTAACGCTCGAGATGCTCATCCGGCTGTAATTCCGGTTGAATTAACTAGTAAGCTAAGAGCCTCTTTGTTGGTCTTGGGTCCAGCACTGTCTAGATTTGGTGAGGTTGAGCTGGGCTTTCCTGGAGGAGATGCGATTGGAGCTAGGCCAATCGATGCTCACTTAGCTGGTCTTGAGATGCTTGGGGCGATCAATAAATCTAACTCGGATACTATAAAGCTTTCAGGCAAGTTGAAGGGACAGCGTGTTTTAGTACACGAAATTAGCGTTACAGCGACCGAGACGTTAATATTGGCATCCGTATTGAGTCCAGGCACAACTCAAATAAGAATGGCCGCAGCCGAGCCACATATTGTAGGCTTGTGTGACTTTCTGAACAATCTTGGGGCTAAAATTCAAGGGGTGGGTAGCCATGTGTTAGAAATTGAGGGTGTTGAACAACTTAGTGCGGGTGAAGGAACGATAATACCTGATTATCTTGAGTCTGGAACGTTTGCAATAGCAGCAGCAGCTTCAGGTGGTGATCTAGTGATTGATGATTTTATTATTGATGATCATGATGCGCTTTTAAATGTGTTTTCTCGTATGGGAGTAAACTATAAGATCTTATCTTCTAACCAAATTCACATTTTGCCATCTAAGAAGATTAAAGCGGCTCGAATTAGAACAAATATTTTCCCAGGTTTCCCAAGTGATCTTCAGGCGCCAATGGCCGTATTATTTACACAAGCTGAAGGAACGTCGGAAATATTCGAAACAATATATGAAGATCGGTTGCAGTACCTTTTTGAACTACAGCGAATGGGAGCTCACGTAAATATCCGGGATAGTCATGTGGGTTTGGTTGAGGGGCCTACGCATCTTCATGGAACCGATCTAGTTTCTTTCGATATTCGTGCAGGAGCGACAATAATAATCGCTGCAGTTATTGCACACGGAAGCACGACGATTGATAGAATTGAGCATATTGATCGTGGGTATGAGCATTTTGATGGACGCTTGCGTTCTCTGGGTGCAAAAATATCCCGTATTAACGCTTAAACTGGTAAAATAGCTATATGTTTAACAAGCGAATTGCGATTGATCTTGGAACTGCCAATACACGCGTATATATTCCGCGCAAAGGTTTGGTGGCTAACGAACCTTCTGTGGTGGCTATTAGCGTTGATGATAATCGCATTGTTGCGATTGGTGCCGATGCTAAAGAGATGTTGGGTCGCACTCCCGATATCATTACTGCATCAAAGCCACTGCGTAACGGAGTTATTGCCGATTACCGCATAACGGAAGCTCTACTTAAGTATTTTATCAACAAAGTAGCTGGACACGTTCGGCTAACTCGCCCTGAACTTATGATTAGCGTTCCAACTGGCGTTACTTCTACCGAGCGAAGGGCAGTGATTGATGCAGCAATAGCCGCTGGCGCAAAAAAAGTATATATAATACGCGCACCCGTTGCGGCCGCGATTGGCGCAAATGTTCCGATATCTGCTCCTGCAGGAAATTTAGTTGTCGATATAGGTGACGGAACTACCGAGGTTGCGATTATTTCTCTCGGTGGAATTGTTGCTCAAAACTCAGTTAGGATAGGTGGTGCTAGGATAAGCTCAGCGATAGCTGAACATATCAGAAAAAAGCATGGGTTAGTGGTTGGAGTTCAAACTTCCGAAGATATTAAAAAGACTATTGGTTCAGCAACGGCACTAGATAAACCCAAGAAAATGCAGGTACGAGGCCGTGATGTAATTGGTGGATTGCCTAAGACTATCGAGATAACAAGTACCGAGGTTACGGCTGCTATAAAAGACAGACTCGACGAAATAATCCTGGCCGTTAAATCAGTACTTGAACAGACGCCCCCAGAATTGTCTAGCGATATTATTGATCGTGGCATGATAATCACTGGAGGTGGCGGATTACTTAGAAATATCGACAAACTTATGACGAAAGTTACGGGAGTCCCAGCCTATATTGCAGAAGATCCATTACTTTGCGTTATTAAAGGCGCAGGTACTGCACTTGAACATCTCGACGAGTACTTAAGAAGCGTTATTAGTAGCAAATGAACAAACTATCTAAGTCGGCAGCAGATATTTCCCAAAGAGCAATAGTATGGGGTATTGCGGCAATAATGTTGCTCATGCCGTTTCATGCCTTCTTTAGTATCTATCTTGGATCAATTAGTTTTAACCAAATGCTCATCCAGTCCTGGAAGGAAATACTAATTTTGGTCTTGTCCTTTTGTTGGATACTACTTTGTATCACCAAAAGACGCATATATATACGCCCAGACACGACAAATATTTTGTTTATTTCGATAATATGTATGAGCTTAGTGGTGACAATATTTGCTCGGCCAGCATCCGAGGCGGTGTTGTTTGGTGTTAAGACAAACCTTGTAGCTATCGCTATATATTTCATTGCTCAAATACCAATATCTAGTAAATCGTTCATAAAAAAACAGATTCATTGGATCGTGATTATCCCGGGAGTTATTGTTGCTTTGATAGCCATACTCCAAAGTACAATTCTACCAGATAGACTATTTGAACTTTTAGGTTACAACGCTAGCAACATTAACCCGCGACAGATTGTCGATGGTTCATTGGCGTTTCATCGAGCCTTTTCGACGCTTGGAGGTCCAAATCAACTCGGAACTTATCTAATAGTTCCACTTGCATTCTCTTTAGTTTATGCAATTAAGCAGAAGAAATGGTGGTTGCTAGGTCTAACCGCAGTATTCACAATTGCGATTGGTTTTAGCTTCTCTCGCAGTGCTTGGATAGGTGCGGTTGTTGCTGTCTTCTCGGCGTTGCTATTGGTATTTACTAATCGTCAAAGAATTATTCTCGGTAGCATCACGTTAATCGTCATAATATCCGGGGTTATAGCTATTCCATCGCTTATTAAATCGAACCCACGATTAGAAAACGTGCTGTATCACGGTAGGGTATTTGAAAACCGTATCGAAGGCTCTGACCAGTCTCGCTTGGAGGCCGTAAGTAACACTACGCAGGCAGTAATGGATCAGCCGTTCGGACATGGACTAGGTACGGCAGGTCCTGCTAGTTTTCAGCTACCGGTACCTGTTATTCCGGAGAACTGGTATTTACAGATTGCGTATGAAGTTGGTGTAATAACTTTGCTTCTGTATATTTTTGCCTTTGCTGGATTAATGGGCGATTTCATAAGACATCGTAAATCTGAACTGGCGGCCAGCCTCTTTGCACTTACCTGTGGAATTCTTGTGGCAAATCTATTCCTTCATTCCTGGGCAGATTCCACGCTAGCTTTAGTCGTATTTAGCTTATATGGACTTTACAAAGGACGAACCGCATGAAAGTTGCGATTATTCACGATTGGTTGAATCAAAAAGTTGGAGGTGCTGAGAACGTGCTATTTGAAATTGCTCAGATGTATCCAGATGCTGATATTTATACCTTAGTTTATAACCCAAATAAATTTGATGGGTATCTAAAAAACCGCAATATTATAACTTCAAGAATGCAAGCCTATCCATCGATGATTCGTAATCGGCCCCAACTACTTTTACCCTTTATTCAGAAGTCAGTTATGAGTTGGGATTTTAGTCAGTACGATATGGTTATTTCATCTTCGACAGCTTGGGTAAAAAACATACGGGTTCCAAGCAATGTTAAGCACATTTGCTATTGTCATAGCCCAGCTAGAATGCTGTGGGATAGTTGGCCTAAATACCTCGACAGGTTCAAACTCGGACCTATTCGAAGCTACTACGTACGTCGTCTATGCTCAAAGCTAAGGTTGTGGGACTACTATCAGTCGCAACAGGACGTTGTATTTGTTGCTAATAGTGACTATGTATCTAAAAGGATCAGAAAATTCTATAAAAGACCCAGTAGGGTCGTATATCCTCCGGTTGAAGTTGAATCTCTCACGCCCTCAACTCCTATTTCGAAAGATGATTACTATTTGGTATTGAGCGTTATTGCACCGTACAAAAATATTGAGCTCGCCGTACAAACTTTTATAAAATCCGGCAAACGGTTAGTAGTTGCTGGTGACGGTTCTGATCTTGAGAGGCTCAAGAGTCTGGCTTCACAATCAAATAACATAGAGTTTGTGGGTCGAGTTAGTGATAGCCAGAAAAAAACACTACTACAAAAGGCACGGGGTTTTATATTTTGCAGTATAGAAGACTTCGGTATTACTATGGTTGAGTCGATAGCCTCAAATACTCCAGTGATTGCTCTTCGAGGGGGAGGGGCCAGCGAAATAATTCATGAGGGTAAAACCGGTATGTTCTTTGAAGTTCCAACAGAAGCCGAACTATACAAGACAATTGATAAGTTTGAAATTGATTTCAAAAACAAAGTCAAACTCCCAAATGAATATGTGTTTGAAAAGTTCTCGACAACGGTCTTTAAAAAAAAGCTAAAAGAGATTACTAAATAGTGAATACAAATTCCATCTACATATTAGGCGTAAGAATCGATCCTATTACCATTAAAGATCTCAACAAAACTATCTTAGCGCATGTTCAGCAGAATAACCGAGAGCCACTTGTTATCTTTAAACCGTATGTAGAATTCTTGTCTCTAGCGGCTAGAAATCCACACATCAAAGATCTGCTAAACAAGTCAGATATCAATGCCGCAGATTCAACTGCCGTTCAGTGGGCAGCGAGTTACTTATATGGCAATCCGCCAACTAGCAGTAACTCTCTTTCTACGTACCGATCACTGCTATTTAATCTACAAACAAAGCAATGGCGTGATCAAGTAGTGCCAGAGAGGATGGCAGGGGTAGATCAGACATTGCCGCTATTAAGGGATGCTAACAGATTAAAATTGAAAATTGGAGTTATTGGGGGACCAAAGGACATACAAAAAACGAGAGATAATCTTAAACATCGTTTTGGAGAGCTAGATGTTAAGGTCTGGTCGGGTTATTTTAATGCAAGAGACGAAGCGAGTTTAATTCAGGAGGTGGCTGAGTTTGAACCCGATATACTGTTCTGCGCTATGGGTTTTCCTAAGCAAGAACAATTTATCGTGAAGAATAGAAACAGGCTTAACTCCAGGGTAATTATTGGCGAGGGTGGTAGCTTTGATTACGACCAACTTGGTGGAAAAACAAAAAGAGCACCTAGGTGGATGAGAAAAATTGGCCTAGAGTGGATGTGGCGACTACTGCTTCAGCCAAAGAGAGTGGGGCGACAAATTGCTATACCAACATTTATACATAAGGTTCAAAAGCAAAGACGTAGTCAAAAATAACTTTACGGTTATGTTTTGTTAACTTATAATGGTTATATCTTAAGGTGAGTATGATAGAACTTAGTAAATGCCCAAATTGCGCTTCAGAAGATAAAGTTACCATTGCTGGTAAGGATTTTTGTATGCGTTGCGGTACTCCGAATTCAGACCAAACTCCAGTAGTAGCCCAACCAGCGGAGCAACCCGTCACTAATGAATTACCTACTCCTGTACCCCAAGTAACTCCCTCGGTTGCTAAATTCAATGACACTCCAGCTGGTAGTACAACCCCATCTCCCGAAGTTCCTGACGGTCAAGTAATCCCAAATGAGCCACCTATGGCTCCTGTAGCCGTTCAGAATACAATGCCTAACGGTGCTCCATCGAGCAATACAGCTACAGCACCACCAGTTCCTCAGCCAACAAATGAAATGCAAGTTCAGCAACCAGTGCTAGAAAATACTATGCCAGTGCCGGAAATAAATAGTAACCCCCAAGTCATGCAAAGCCAGCCTATGCAAGATGCTGCTGTGATGGCCGCCATTGCTAATCCTGCCGCCAACCCTGTTGCTCAGCCAGGCGCTATTCCGATACAGGCGTTTGATCAGGCACAAAACCAGGCACCTAATAGTAATCCTGTGGTAGCACCACCTCAACAGCAACAGTTGATGCCAGAACCACCCCCTCCAGCACCTACTCCTGATCCAGTCCAGATTTCAACCGATACGCCCCTAACTCAAGAGGATGTTGCAGAAATAAAGCCCGTTGCTGAACAGGCCGAAATACCTAAAATACATACTCACCAGGCCATAATGAGCCTGGATAAGAATGACAGTGGTGTTTTTTCGGACGAACAACTTGATGAGCTTGGTAAAAACATGTCAGACCAAACCGAACCTATCACGAGAACGCCAGAGCAACACAAAACAATCACGCCTGATACCAACACACCAGCACAGACAACTTTTCATACAGATATCAGGCCGCCCTCTAAAGAATCGCAGCCAACACAGGGTGCTCAAACGGCTGTTAGTCAGGTAGCCCAAAATGATATTAAGATACCTGATAAGAGTAGCAAAACTAAGAAAGTTTTAAAGCCAGCTGGAATTGCCATGAGTATCGTTACTTTGTTTTTGGTAGGTGCTTATATTTGGCAGGTCAACTATCCGACACTAGCTTTTAAGATCGCTAGTGCTAAAGCTGGTATGAGCGCGACTATGCCAGGCTACATACCCGGAGGATACAAGCTGGCTGGTGAAATCCAGACCAACCCTGGTTCGGTTAGCTATAGTCTAGTCAATGGGGGTCAGAGTAAGAAAATATCAATCACACAAACCAAAACAGATTGGGATAGCCAAGCCCTAGCTGAAAGCTATGTTGCTCCAAAAGCCGAAAACTACCTTGCCTTGCAAGCACAAGGACTAACTATTTATATGCTAGGTGATAGCCAAGCAACTTGGGTTAATAAAGGTACTTGGTATAAGATCGAAAGTCCAGATCAGTCACTTAGTCAAGATCAGGCAATAAAGATCGCGACCAGCTTATGAACGATCGAGCTTGGGAAGAACTGATTGACCTCATCGACAACAAATACGAGGTTGATGTTTCTGATCGACGCGAAGAAGCACTTGAGGACAATAAGAAACTTAAGCAAACCATAGAGAGTATTGGTTTTGAGAAAGATAATATTAAATACAAGATTGAACGAATAACTTCTCCAAGAGTAGTTGATAAGAAAACCTTTTACTCTGGTCAGGGTACTGCAAATCGACTGCAATATGTGTATGATCCAGAAGAAACATCGACGAAAGTCTATTTCTACAAGCAGCTACCTGATGGTAACTACAATGAGATTACACCCGAAGAATTAATGGCAAATAGTTAATTCTGATATAATCATATTATGTCCAAACCTGTTAGAGTTCGATTTGCCCCTAGCCCTACGGGGTTTTTGCATATAGGCGGAATTCGTACTGCACTATTTAACTTTTTGTTTGCTCGAGCAAATGACGGTGTATTTATATTACGACTTGAAGACACCGATAGAGAGCGTTTTGTTGAGGAGGGTGTTGAGCAAATTATCAAGAGTCTTGACTGGCTCGGCTTACATCCCGACGAAGGTGTATGGTATGAGGAAAAGCCTGGGGTACATGGGCCATATGTGCAGTCTAAGCGACTTAATCATTATAGGGAATATGCAGAGCAACTTGTCGAGAAGGGCTTGGCATATCGATCATATTCGTCGCCTGAGCGAATAGAGGCTCTAAGGGAAGACGCTAGGCTTAATAAGGTCCCTTTTGTCTATAAGCAATCAATGGAGCCAAGTGACCCTATAGATCCAGAAATGGCTTTACCAATTCGATTGAAGATATCTTCTGGAAAAACCACCTGGCAAGATCAGATTAGAGGAGAATTCGAGACTAATAATGACCTGATTGATGACTACATTATAGTTAAGGCTGACGGGTACCCTACCTATAACTTTGCAAACGTTATCGATGATCATTTGATGGAAATTAGTCATGTCATCAGAGGTGACGAGTTTATTAGTAGTACGGCTAAGCATGCACTACTTTACGATAATCTAGGCTGGGACAGACCCGCCTGGATTCATTTACCAGCTATACTTGGCCCAGATGGCAAAAAGAAACTGAGCAAACGTGATGGCGATGTGAATGTGCTGGATTATAAAGAAAAAGGCTACTTGCCCGAGGTGATTATTAATTTCTTAGCGTTGCTCGGCTGGAATGATGGAACCGAGCAGGAAATATTTACCCTCAATGAACTATTTGAAAAGTTTAATATAAATAGGGTACAAAAGAGTCCAGCCGTGTTTGATGTTAACCGTCTAGATTGGTTGAACGGTGAATATATTAGAGGCGTAGTAAGTGAACCGGAGCTAATCGAACGGCTTAAGCAATTCCTGCCGGCTCATTGGTTTGAGGATCTTAATTATTTCAGTTCCGTCTTGGCACTTGATAAAGAGCGGATCAAGAAGCTGTCAGAGGCAAAATACATTATGGAGATATTCTTTGAACCACCAGAGGTAGATAAGAACTTGGTTTGCAAGAAAGACGATAGTGAGACAGTTAAGCTTTGGCTAACCAGAACCATCGAGGAGACTGAAAAAGTTGATTTTACACATGACAATATAGAGAATTGCCTGCGCAGCCTCACCGATAAGCTGGGGGTTCAGTCAGGCAGGTTGTTTTATGTGCTTAGAGTTGGTTTAACAGGTCGTACGGAAGCACCTGGACTGTTCGATATATTTGTAACGCTAGGCAAAGAAGAGTCAATTACGCGACTGAGGTCCGTTATTTCCGACCTGTAGAAATAGCACCGGAGAAACCCTACAAGTTTAAGTCCTATACTTTATTTTTTTCCAGATTTAATCTAGTCCCAGTTTAGTGTGCCACCAGTTTGGTATTCAATAACTCTAGTTTCGAAAAAGTTCTTTTCTTTGGTCAGATCAGCAGCCTCGCTCATCCAGGGGAAAGGATTTTTTGTCTGGAACTGCTTTGGTAACCCTACAGCAGAAAGTCGACGATCAGCAACATGCTCGATATACTGTTTGAATCCGTCGGCGTTCATGCCAAATATCCCACGAGGAAACACCTCTTTGGCGTAAATGTACTCAAGCTTAGCCGCTTCTTTAACAAGGTCAATAATGTGTTGTTGGAATTTATCAGTCCACAATTCTGGCTGCTCCTCTTTGATCGTATTGATCATATTTATACCAAAGTTCAAATGTTGAGATTCGTCGCGCATAATATACTGAATTTGTTCAGAGCTTCCGACTAGCTTGTTTTGACGTTGAAATCCAAATAGTACTGCAAAGCTGCTATAGAAGAATATGCCCTCTAGGATTAGCGAGAATACACATAGATTTTCTAAAAACTTCTGGTCGTTCTCGAAGGTTCCAGTGTGAAACCCGTCAGCAAATATACCTTCGTTGAAAGTCAAAATAAACTTCGCCTTACTGAAATGAGCAGCATTCTCGCGGTACATATTAAATATTTTTCCGCCATCTAGTCCTAGGCTCTCTACGATGTATTGATAGGCGTGTGTATGTATTGCTTCCTCGTAGGACTGGCGCAACAAGTACATTCGACACTCTGGGCTAGTTATGTGTTCGTATAAAGCCAGCACGATATTATTCGCTGCTATTGAATCTGCGGTTGTGAAGAATCCAAGAGCTGTCTCAAAGGCCATTCTCTCGTCATCAGTTAGCTTATCGGATTTCCATAATTCAATATCATCTTGCATAGCTATTTCAGTTGGTAGCCAGTGGTTGGCATTGCCGGCCAAGTAGGCATCCCAGGCAAAGTTATGCTTCATGGGGTGGAGCTGCACAACATCAGCATCCTCCCCATTAATAATGCGTCGTTTATTGATGTCTGGTCTGGTTTTGGTCATTTTTAAAGCCATAGTATTTCTCCTTTTATTTTATTTCACTATTATCTGGTTTCGGTGCGGTATCAGCTATGGTTGCCATTTCACGCTTATGGGTTGTACCGAACTCTGAAGTATCTACGGTAGACTTTTCAACCTGTGAGATCGCAAGGCTACGTAGGTAGTAAGTAGTCTTCAGTCCTTGGTCCCAGGCAGCCATGTAGATATCGCTAAGCTGTTTACCACTTACGCCGTTGACGAAGATGTTGAAGCTCTGACTTTGATCTATCCATTTTCCTCGATGGGCAGTAACTTTTACGAGAGTTAGGGGATTGATCTCGAACACTTCTTTATATTTGTCACGAAGTTTTTGAGGTATTTCGGTGATTTTTTGGATTGATCCATCGTGGAACTTTATTTTCTTAACCATAGATTCGCTCCAGAGTCCTACCTGCTTAAGATCTTCGATTAAGTAGCTATTAATTACCGTAAAGTCACCACTCATGTTAGATTTAACGTAAAGATTCTTATATATTGGCTCAATACATGGATAGCAACCTACAATATTTGCTATTGAAGCCGTAGGAGCAATTGCCATCGTATTGGAGTTGCGCATACCGTAACGCTTCACATGTGCTTTTACTGGTTTCCAATCTAGCTTGCCACCACGCTTAACATCAATTTTTCTGCCTCGCTCTTTTTCGAGTAAGTCAATAGTGTCGACAGGGAAGATTCCACGATCCCACTTTGAACCCTTAAAGCTTTTATATGCTCCGCGTTCTTTAGCAAGTTTGCTAGAACCTAAGATGGCATGGTAGCTAATTAACTCCATAGATTCATCAGAAAACTCTACGGCCTTCTGTGAGTCAAATTCAATATTTAGCATATACAAGGCGTCCTGGAAGCCCATAATGCCAAGCCCTACTGGGCGGTGTTTTAGGTTCGATACCTCACACTCCTTAGTTGTGTAGTAGCAAATATCGACAACATTATCGAGCATACGCATTGCTTGATGTGCAGTATCTTCAATCAACTCTTTATCTAGTTTTCCGTTTTTTACGTGCTTAGCAAGGTTTATTGAACCCAGGTTGCATACGGCTGTTTCTTCTGCTGAGTTATTGAGAGTGATTTCTGTGCACAAGTTTGAGTTATGTATAACACCAACATGATCTTGCGGACTACGGACATTACATGCGTCTTTGAATGTAACCCAGGGGTGTCCCGTTTCAAAAAGCATCGTGAGCATCTTACGCCACAGCTGAGTTGCTGGAACGCGTCGGAAAAGCTGAATCTTGCCTTCGTCGGCCATCTTTTCATATTCTTCGTATCTTTTTTTAAATGCCTTGCCGTAAAGGTGGTGCAGATCCGATACCTCGTCCGGACTAAATAATGTCCAAGGTTCGTCATTTGCGATTCTCTCCATAAACAGATCTGGAACCCAGTTAGCAGTATTCATATCATGTGTGCGTCTGCGTTCATCACCGGTGTTTTTGCGCAACTCCAGGAAATCTTCGATATCCAGATGCCAGGTTTCAAGATAGGCACAGGTAGCACCTTTGCGCTTACCAGAGCGGCTAATCGCAACCGTAGTATCGTTCATAATCTTCAGAAATGGTATTACGCCCTGCGAAGGAATATTAACGGTCTTAATTAATGATCCTGTAGAACGTATGTTGGACCAGTCGGTTGCAATTCCACCAGAATACTTACTCATAAGAGCATTATCTAGATAGACTTTAAATATATGTTTTAAATCATCATCGACAGTATTTAAAAAGCATGAACTAAGCTGAGGTTTTGCTGTGCCCGAATGGAATAGAGTAGGTGTTGAGGGTACGTATCGGAGAGTCGAAAGCACATCATAAAATGCTTTGGCGTGTTTGTTTTTGTCTTTCTTTTCTGCGACGGCCAGTCCCATAGCAATTCGCATCCAAAATATCTGCGGGACTTCTAGGCGTCGGCCACGACCTTCGGACTGTATGAAATATCTATCATGCATCATATCTAGACCCATAAAATCTAAAAGGTGATCACGTTCAGGTTTGATATAGCTAGCTAGATCTTCAATATCAAAGTCTAGTAGCCTCTTATCGAGCCTACCAGTCTTAACTGTATCTTTAATAAAGTTCACAAAAGTCGCTTGGTAAGCTTGCTGTAGTGCGGATTGGTGATTCTCGTCTAGAACTTCCTTATAGACCTTTCGCAAGAGTAGCCGAGCTGCCAGCATGGAATACATAGGATCTTGCTCGATGTGAGATTTAGCAGCCATGATCATACTGTCTTCTAGTTCATCATAAGTAATACCGTCATAAATTACTCCCTTAACTGCTTGGGCTATTCCGTCTAGATCTAAATCGTCGGCGACTTCATCTGCAGCTTCCAATAGTTCCTTAACTAGCTTCGCGTAACTAAAGTTTTCTAAGGAGCCATCGGGCATGGTTACTTTAAGGTTGCTTTGTTCTAGTTTTTCGGCGGAACGAGCAGCCTCTGCTTCGCGTATGGCTTTGTGGGTATCACGATATACTATATAGCTACGAACTGTCTTGTAGTGTCCCGCGCGCATCAATTCTTGCTCTACCAGGTCTTGGATTGCCTCAACGTCCGGCATGGCACCATCAAATATTGACTCGGTGTGGGAAATAACTTCACTTACGATCCCGACAATATCCTCACCGGCCATCTCGTTGCCAACAGATTCACTGGCTTTACCGATGGCAATTTCAATACGGCTACGATCGAAATCTACGATCTGGCCATTTCGTTTTTTTATCTGATCAAAACTCATCTCACACCCTCCTTATTTGTTGTTTATGTCTATATATAGCGTTACAAAGCTCTTGTGCTCCACTATATATAGTATTAATTTGCCGGTCAACGGTGTTTTTTTTACCACACTCGCGAATTGTTCGCACACATAAATATACGAACATAATACGAAAACACCCCCTCTGTTGTCAACCCGCCTACTAGCGGCGGACACGTATTTACTCCACAAACCCTATTCATAACTATCATACGCCACACAGATATTAACCGTCTAGTATTGTAAAAGCAGCTTTTGATAGTATACCTAGTAAAATTTGCTATAAAACGCTATAATTCTAGGTCACAAAGGTCCCATCGTCTAACGGTTAGGACACCAGATTCTCAATCTGGCAATGCGGGTTCGATTCCCGCTGGGATCACCAATGCTTATGCTTAAAAACCCAAGTGATTCATTTTTTGATAAGATAAATCTATGCGAACCATAATTTTCGAAGGTATAGCAACAAGTGGCAAGACCACTGTGGAGCAAAAACTCATTAAGATATTAGGTAGTGAGCGAGTTAAGTTTATCGATGAGTTTGCTACCTTAATGCCTCTTATTCATAACAAGGACCCGAAACTTGCAATCGAACATCTTGTTAGACTTATATCAGACTTAGAAAATAATGACGCGGACTACATTATTATCGATCGCCTTCATTTTACTCACATCTTTAGAACTAATGCAGAGATAGAAAGCTTCAGCGTTTTAGAAGAGTCTCTCAGAAAGCTTAACCCACTGATTGTGTTATTAGAGATCCAGCCAGATAAGATTGCCGATAGGATAGCGGGTGCAATCAAACACCGAGATAGCGAATGGGTAAGCTATGTGAAGTCTAAGGGCAATAGTATGGATGAGATTACTAGTTATTATTCCAACCAACAGAATAATTTGCTTAAAATGATAAAAAATACAAAAATTTCATCATTCGTAATAGATACCAGTGATGAAGATTATGACGAGGCCGCGAAAAAGATTTATCAGTTAGTAGCCCATGACGACCATGATATGATACGGATATGATTACTAAACAAATCGTTGCTGGTAGCGGCGACTTAAGCCCTAACTTTACAATCGAAGATACTCAGGCAGAGTTTGGTCCAATAGGAAAATACATACTTAAGCTAACTAATAAGCCCAGCCCCAAACTTTGTTTAATTGCAACTGCTAGCGGAGATTCGCCGATATGGATTGATAGATTTTACGACGCTTGCAGCAACGAGGATGTACAGCCTAGCCACCTACAGCTTTTTAAATCACCAAATCATGTAGATGTTAAAAAGTTCTTGCTCACGCAAGATGCTATTTGGGTGTCAGGTGGTTCCTCGGTGAACCTTATAGCTATTTGGCAAGCTCATGGGCTATTCAGTATTCTACGGGAGGCATGGGAAAAGGGTATCATATTAAGTGGTTATAGTGCGGGCTCGGAATGCTGGAGCGCTGGCGGAACAACAGAATCATTCGGTCCTCCACCAATGCCATTTGTTAATCCGTATGGGATACTTCCTTTCTCTAGCGGCGTTCACAATGACGACCCTGCAGGATTAAGACGATCTCGGTTTCGTACATTCGTAGAAGAGGGGAAAATACCCGAAGGATACGCTACTGACGAAGGAGTAACTACCCACTTTATTGGAACCAAACTACACAAGGTTATATCCGATACTGAAGGAAAGTCTGCATACTATACTTATAGAGGAAAAGGCGGGGAACTTATCGAAGAGAAGTTAGTCCCCGAGGTAATACGGTAGCTTCTCTTTGCTCTAATATAATTCATATAATCCATCCCAGATCGAATCCCAAAAACGAACTACCATGGCTTACTAGTATTTATGCTCATAGGACCCAATGGGTCATTTTTTGGTACAATAACAGTATGACTGACCAACAAATTATTAACGAGTTAAAAGAAACGCTTAATGATTTTCGCCCAAAGCTTTTAGATGGCTATGGTAATATCGAAGCTCAAGAAAAGAAGGATCACACACTGGTTACAAAATTAGATACTGAACTTGAAACCGTATTGCGAAACAAGCTCCAGAATTTATTGCCGGGCAGTAATATTGTTGGAGAAGAGTTGGGGGGTCAAGAATCTGAAAGCTTTTGGCTGATCGACCCAATCGATGGGACGGATTATTTTGTTCGCGGCTTACCTGAATGCACTTCATTAGTTAGTAGAATTGAAAATGGCCAGGTTACCCTTGCGATAATCTACGATTTCGTATCAGATAGATTCTATCACGCAATTAGGGGACACGGTGCATATGTGAATGATAA
>CAYSEY010000008.1:3226-18603 GCA_964430405.1 uncultured Candidatus Saccharibacteria bacterium | reverse complement strand
AGTGTAAAGAAGAACATCTTAAATAGTAGCTGGTTTGTGTTGGCCATTTTGGCTGTTTTTTTATTTTCTGCTTATGGTTTCTTATTCGCTAGAAGTTACTCGGCCCGTCAGTATCCAAGTGGGATAGCGATGATGGAATTAATAGAAGATCAGCTTGTGTTAGGTCCTCGCTACGTGGGCAGTGACGGCCACTCTAGAGTCAGGAGTCTAATCCGCAACAACTTGGCTGAAGACGGCGTATTGATCCAAGACCAGATTTGGACCGATGTTAGCGGACAACAATTACAAAATATTATTGGACGAATTAATCCCGAGGTAAAGCGACGAGTTATTGTTGCCACGCATTACGATACTAAGCGTGATGCAGATAGAGACGTGAGTAGTCCCCAAGTACCGGTGCCGGGGGCAAATGATGGAGCTTCTGGTGTGGCAGTTTTATTGAATTTATCCCGATCTGTAGCTAATAGCCCAGGACTTAAAGATGTTGGAGTTGATTTGGTGTTTTTTGATGGCGAAGAGCTTGATCCTGGACCGTTTAGCGATTGGCGTCCTAAGGGATCAAGCTATTTTGCTAGTCACATTATGGAGCTATATCCAACTGAGAATCCAGAGTTTGCGATCGTTCCAGACATGGTTTGCAAAAAAGACCTCCGGCTATTAAAAGAACGGGGTTCGGTCCAAAATGCCTCAGATTTAACTAATCAGTTGTGGGACATTGGCCGATCTGTAGATAGAGCGATCTTTGTTGATAAGGAGATGAACGAAGTTAAAGACGACCATACGCCCTTGAATGCAATCGGCATACCAAGCGTTGTCCTAATTGATCTCAACTACCCTGCCTTTCATACGACACAAGACACTCTGGACAAGTGTAGTCCCAAAAGCCTCGAGACGGTATATCAGACAATAAAAAAATTCCTGGCCGATTACGACAGGAATCTTTAAATGGTGCGCCCGGCGGGATTCGAACCTACGACCTTCAGTACCGCAAACTGACGCTCTATCCAGCTGAGCTACGGGCGCGTATCAGCGCTATATTATATCTGAAAACACTCTTTTTAGAAAGTCTAAAAACGCAAACGGCGGAAGAGCTTGTCGATCATATCTTCGTTATGTTCCATCTTTGGAACCATGTGAGCGATAGTTTGTTCTATGTTGTCGGCTTCTGGTGTGGCGAGCGGAAGACTAACCAATGTTCCGAATCGCTTTCCGGGTACAAGGTCGATGCTGGGCTGATTATAGTCCATATATTCGTAGTATGCTCTGAAGTCATCGAATAGATATTTCTTCTTATCGATAATTATTCCATAGTTAGTGATCCTATATATCAGCACTCTTGGCCTACGATTGGCCCACACTCCTATCGATACTGTCATAACTGCCAACAAGCCTATTGTTAGCCATTGTTGGAACCATGCTGCGAGTGCAGCTAGTGCTATAAATACACCAACCATCCCAATAAACCAGCCAATCGGTTTTTGAGTGAAGGAGAACTCCGGAGCTTGCCATTCATACAAGACTTCCTCTGGCACTTTTTGTTCTTCTTCTTCGGCCTGATGCCCACCTTTTGAGGCTGTTGTTGCCCCAACCAAGGTAGTTGATTTGTCACCAATCGAAACCGTTGTGTTCTGAGGAAGTGGGGCTTCCTCCTTACTACTGAGTCCTAGCCTGGCTACGAGGCCGTTCTTTTTTTCGGGCTGATTGTTTGGTTGATCGTCCATTGTTCTTATGAATTATTATGGCGAAGTAAGGATGATATGTCCAATCAGCAAATAAAAAAACCCAGAACAAGCCTGGATGTTTTTATATGGCGGAGAGGGAGGGATTCGAACCCTCGCGGGAGCATACGCCCCCCTACCGGTTTAGCAAACCAGCCCCTTCAGCCACTTGGGTACCTCTCCGTATCATCAATATATCAAATTACTGGCGGAGAGAGTGGGATTCGAACCCACGAGACCCTTGCGGGCCTGACGGTTTTCAAGACCGTTCCCTTCAACCACTCGGGCATCTCTCCATATAAATACCGTGTAATTATAGGTTATTTTAACGCAAATTTCCAGATATAAAAAAACAGCCTACTTGGCTGAAAGTGTAGAGACCCAGGAGGGGCGGGCAGTGAAGTGAATCACCATCCCGCCACCTCCTGGCGTCCCATAGCTCTGAGGTCGGAAGTCTCCCCCCGTTGCCGGCGATCATGTCGCCCCCTTCGGCAGAGCTGGTGTCGTATTTCACCATTGGTGTCGTTACGACCTACGAGTCTCACGTATTGATGCAGCCTTGGAGACAATACGGCTAGCGCGACTATTGTTTGAGGAAGAATGTCGCCTCTCCCCTGTTGTTGTCAGCTTGCCCCCTAAGCGATACTAGCGATCGATGGGTTGAAATTGCGGCAGTAGGCTGACTTGTGGCTGAAGGCCACTGATATGCTCTTGGAAGCCAGGTGGTGGGTAGGCCCCACAGCCTTGGATTCACCTGACTCACTGGTAGCTAGACCAGGGCCTCGAGCCCTGCGCTTACCGGTGCCAGCTTCGGAACGAGCTGTCCTAGGCCGGTAGGATTGGTTTTGGTTTGTTCCGCGGTTTTGGTGCGCTCCGCACAGATCAAGAAGACCTGAGCAGAGGGAGCAAAAAAACCGAGGAAGCCAATCCCCGATAGCATGTCGGTAATAATAGCACAAAGAGTTGATTTTGTCAACATCCCCTTACTTCATTGATTAACCATAACAGGCGAACACAATACAAACAAATTACTTATGGTTTTGCTTATACTGCTTTACCGTGAAAGTTAGTTCTAGAACTTTTCGAACTGTAAGTCTTCAAGTCTATTTTGGTAGGTCGAATTTTCGCCCGCTTTGCCGTTTGCATCTATTAACTTAATCGCAAGTCTCAACAGAGTCTGGTCGGAAGGACTCTGGACTAACCCGCTCTGTACTGTATTCTCGGCTTTTACTAACTCGCCGCGACTGGCATATGTCACAGCCAATAGTAGCCAGTCGGTACTAGATTTGTTTGCTACGGCTTCAAGTCGAGCTAGGCCTAGGTCGTAGATGTAGTTGTTTATTAGTAAGTATGTTTGTTCTTTTTCTGCAAGTGTAGATGTTGTATTTAGAACTGAACAAACTTGAACTGCCTGGTTGGCAACGGCACTACTAAGGTTGAGTTTTGCTGCCCTATCGGCGTGGTTGCATCCCTCGTCTACCCTGTTCTCTATGTACGCCACGCTAGCAAGTCCAGCTTGCGATTCGGCACTTTCCCCTGCTTTGTCTGAATTACTGAAAAAGGATTTTGCTAGCTGAGGTTGGCTTGATTTTAGCGAAGCCGTGCCAAGGTAAATGTCGTTTATGCCGGTCCAGCTAGATTGGTAGGTGCCGATGGCTTTGTTGTACTCCCCTATTTGCCAATAGCTGTTTGCAAGAGCTTCGATTGCTACAGGATCGTTAATCCCAATGGTCGCCGCTTGCTTCAGCTTTGCTTGTTTTGATGCAGGCTCTTCTGATTGGTTTGCTTCTGCAAGTAGTTTATCAATCTGAGCAGTCTGCCATGACTGAATAGTCGGAATGCTTACTGCGATCATAAGGCCGGTAGTAACAACCACCAATATTGCGACAAACGAGAATGAGAACGAATTACTTCGATTTAAGTTCTGCAATTTCAGCCTCTAGTTTGATAATTGACTCACTCGCCTCTTGGGATCGTTGTTTCTCTGCATCTACTATTTCTTTTGGTGCATTCTCAGAAAACGCCTTGTTAGATAATTTTTGTTCGGCCAGCTTTAGCATGTTTTGTTTGGCAGAAAGTTCAGCACGTAACTTCTTGCCTAGCACTTCATTTGCAGCAGCTTGTTGGCTACTAATTATTTCGATTATCTCGAGTTCAAATTCCTTTGCCTTAGCTGTGGATGGCTTGTGGAAAACGTTCGGCCAGTGTTCGGTTATAAGGATAGTATTTGTCCACATGGCTTGTTGCCAAATTGCCTCAGTTACAAATGGAGCAATAGGGTGGAGTAGCTTAAGGATAGACTCCAGGCAATAAGCTAGGAGGTTAGGATTAGGTGCTTTCTTAGAGTATTCAATGTATTTATCGGCTAAGTCATCCCAGAGTAGGGTATAAATGGTTTGGCCAGCTTCTGAGAAGCGAAAGTTCTCAATATCATTTCCGACTGATTTGATAGCATTGTTGATCCTTTCTACGATCCAGTGGTCGGCAGGGGAGAGGAGCTCGGCTTTTGATGGGTTGGTATCGGAGTCGAACTTGCTAAAACTAAAGCGAGACACGTTCCAAAGCTTATTACAGAAGTTTCGATAGCCTTCGATCTTCTTCTCGCTTAAACTTCCACCTGTGCCTGGAGTAACACCGATAGTTAGTGCTAGTCGCAGTGCATCTGTCCCATATTTGGCGGTCATGTCGAGCGGATTAATAGTGTTGCCTTTGCTCTTACTCATTTTTTTACCATGAGCGTCGTTTACTGAACCCCATAAGTAAACTTGCTTAAATGGCGCCTCGCCAGTTTTGTAGATACCGAACATAATCATTCGCGTCACCCAGAGGTATATGATGTCGCGCATCGTACCCATAACCGAAGTGGGGTAGAACTGATCGAATTCGCCGGTAGTCTGGAGGGTAGCAAAAGGCCACTGGCCAGATGAAAACCAAGTGTCAAAGGTGTCGGTTTCAACTTCGTAGCCACCTTTGCCGTAGGTCTCTATTGCTTCTGATTCGTTAGCTGCAATTATATATTCAGGTTTAGAGGTGTCGTTGGTGGCATTGTAATATACAGGTATTCGGATGCCCCACCAAATCTGCCGACTCAGATTCCAATCACGTAAGTTTTCGAGCCAATCTAGGGCTTGTTTTTTAAACCTAGTAGGGTAGAAGGTTACTTGATCTTCTTTTATGGCCTTAATTACTGGCTTTTTTAGCTCTTCAACTTTCAGCCACCACTGCTCGGTACATAGTGGCTCTATCTGGGTTCCGCAGCGGTCGTGTATTGCTACCGAGTGGGTGTAGTTCATATCAATATGGTCAACTAGACCTTTCTTTTCGAGCTCAGCCACAATCTCATCGCGCGCATCAGACGCCTTCATACCAGCAAACTTACCGCCGGCTTCTGTTATTGTGCCATCGGTGCCTATACCCTGGATAACCTCTAATCTGTGCTTTTGGGCCATGTCCCAGTCGTTATGGTCGTGCGCAGGAGTTAACTTAACTACACCAGTACCGAATTCTGGGTCGACATGTTCGTCAGCAATCACTTTGAGCTTACGCTTACCCCAAAGCAGTTCTACCTCAACTTCTTTACCGATCCACTTCTTATAGCGCTCATCAGATGGGTGAACAGCGATACCGGTATCGGCAAACATGGGTTCGGGTCGTACGGTTGCCACCACGAACGGACCGTATTTGATGTAGTAAAGAGGGTCGATTTGCTCACGATGTTTAATCTCGATATCTGCAAAGCCGGCATGGCAGCGAGGACACCAGTTTACAATTCGGTTACCCCGGTACACCAGGCCATCTGCGTGCATTTGTTTGAATGTGTCATAAACGACTTCGATAATATCTTCGTCGAGGGTGAATTTGAGTTTCGACCAGTCAGCAGAGAACCCCATTGATTTCATTTGGTCTAGCATGGTGTGTTCGTATTTCTTAACGAACTTCATGGTGGCGTCATAGAATTCGCTCGGAGTAAAATCAAATCTGCTTTTTCCCTCCTGCTCGAGTTGTCGTTCGAATACCACTTGAGTTTCGATACCGGCGTGGTCTGTACCTGGCAGCCATAGAGTAGGGTGCTGTTTCATACGGTAATAACGTGTAAGTATATCGTCGACAACGTACATACCGTGGCCACAATGCAAGTTACCATTAGCATTTGGTGGGGGCATAATTATTGAAAACGGAGCTTTCTTGGCGTCTCCAGCTGGTTTAAATGAGCCAGATTCCTCCCATAGCTTATAGACTAAACCTTCATTTTTCGAAGGTTCATATGCTTTGCTTAGTTCAGGTTTGGGAGTTGATTTCATGACTAACATTGTATCATTTACAGGTTAGTTCGGCGAGAATAAGAAGTTTGACAGCATAAGGGATATTCACCTACAATAGACTTAACTTTTATAGCAACTGAAAGGAGTAGGTGAGTGAAAGATATTTATAGTCCACTAGAAATAGATGAGGAATGGGATCAGCGAGCGCCAGACGCAGGTATTGCAGAGGGGGGCGGAACTGCCGTAGCAGTTGAGCCGTCACCAACGCTGACACCGGCTACAGTTACAGAGGAAACTACTGAAATTAATCCATCAACACTTCCTCAAGACGAAGTTGGCAAGCAAGGTAGTTTAGATACTGGTGCGCCGGTTGCCGGGGAAACTATCGAGCCGAATGCGGGTGGCGCAGGAGAGGTCTATGGCCCGCCTACACCTGCAGTTGAAGGTAATGAACAGAACCCAGTTGAGGACACATTAAATATTGTAGACATGAACTCAAATAACCCTGAGACACCAACAACTGTCGATATTGAAGATGGTGCTCAAAAAGACGGTAATCTTGGGGAAGGCGTGGAGGGTAATGATACCGATCCAGATCCAGATTCAACACAAATCAATGTTATGGGCGACTCTAGTATCGGCGGGCCTGTAGTTGAGGGCCCGGAAGCTGGTTCAGTTATTGAGCCTCAGGTTAGGCCAGATGGCGCGGAAGACGATACGACGGAACCTGAAAAGTTTAAGCCTGAAGTCGTAGAAGATGAAGAGCCAGAGCTCCCACCTTCACCAGTAGCAGAGGAAGCTGAGCCATCGGAAGAACCGACTGCCGAAGTGAGTGAAGATGCCCCTGAGCTCAAGACATTTAAGGACAGGCTTGAACAGCAGAGACAGGCCAATATAGAGGCGGCTTTAAAAATAAAAGAACGAGCTAAAGAGATGAGAGGACGAGAGCAATCAAAGGCCGACGAAGCAATGGCTAATGTTGAAGATGCAGATCGTGAAATCGCCGAAATCGAAGACGAACTAACTGCCCTGGGTTATAAAGAAGCAGCATAGTATTTGGCTAATCATATAAAAAGCACTCAAATATGGGTGCTTTTTAAATTACTTCCAAACTAGAATCAGCCACTAAGTCTTGAGGACTGGTAAATAAACCCCTCTCGGCCATTTGGAAGGCTAGTGCGCCAATCATAGCGGCGTTGTCTGTACACAGCACAGGCGGGACAAAGATTGCTCCTGGGGTAGTCTCTGTGAGTTTAGTCCTTAAATAATTATTGCAGGCAACGCCACCACCAACCACAAGATCCTTTGGCTGGTAACGTAGGTATGCTTTGTGGGTCTGTTTAACTAACGCCCCTACCGTTGCTTTTTGGAACGAAGCAGCAATGTCGGCAACTATACCCGTATCAAGCTGATAGGTTTTCTTGCCATCGAGGTTTCCAGGATTCACACCGGTTATTTCTTGCACCTGACGTAACACGGCAGTTTTTAACCCCGAAAAGCTAAAATCAAAGCTTTCTTTGCCAAGATTCGCCATTGGGAACCTATACGCATCCTCGTTGCCGCCTTCGGCTACCTTAGATATTGCCGGGCCTCCAGGGTAAGGCAGGCCTAATAGCTTTGCTACCTTATCGAAGGCCTCTCCTGCGGCGTCGTCGAGAGTCTCACCGATAATTTCCCGTGAAAGGTTACTATGGTACAAGGATAGGGTTGTGTGCCCACCCGACACAGTCAAAGCCAGGAAGGGGAACTTTGGCTGAGAGTCGGTTAAGAACGAAGCAAACCCATGAGCCCAAATGTGGTTTACACCAATCAGGGGTTTGTTCTTACTTATTGCTAGGGTTTTGGCGGTCATAACACCGATCAGTAAAGAGCCAATAAGGCCAGGGCCCTTGGTAACAGCAATAGCGTCGACATCATCCCAGCTACTATCTGCTTCATTTAAGGCCTGTTCGATGACGGGAATTATTACCTCTATGTGGCTACGAGCTGCAACTTCAGGCACAACGCCACCATACTGAGCATGTATTTCTACCTGAGAGGAGATAATATTGCTAAGTATTGTGTTGCCATCCGAAATAACTGCAGCGGCAGTTTCGTCGCAACTCGATTCGATTGCAAGTATTTTCATCCTGCAATTGTATAACACACCAAGACATCAGCAAACTAGCGGGTTATAATGAATACAATGGAAACTTTACCTAATGATTGGGATGAATTACAGAAGAGTCTCGGTGCTTCTATTCTGCAAAGTAGTGTTTGGGCCGAATTCCAGGAAAGTTTAGGCCGGAGCACTTATTTTGAGTGGTCCAATCACTGGAGTTGGGTCGGATACGAACATAACCTAAAAGGAATAAAGTACTTATTTATTCCTTACGGTCCGACTGCATCGCTCAATTCACTTCAGGCTGTCCAGTCGGTGGTGCAGACTGCTAAGTCCGAGGGTTTTGATTTTGTACGCATAGAACCCATGGGTAAGGTCACACCAGAAGATTTATCTGCAATTAGCGCAGAAAAGGTTGCTGAAGTTGAGCCCGAGCACACCCAAGTGATAAATTTGACTCTCGATATTCATCAGTTGCGCCAAGGACTTCATTCGGGGCATCGGAATTTAATAAACGGTACCGAAAGGCGTGGATTGAAGATCGAAATCAGTCAAAACGACAGTGATTTTGAAGAATTTCTAAGCATGTTACACGATACGGCTCGCCGTGCCAAAGTTAAGTTCCATAGCGATGATTACTTTTGGGCCATCAAAAAGCTACTTGAGCCAAAAGGAAATTCCAAGTTGTATGTTGTGCGATCAGCCGAAGGTTTGGTTGCGGGGGCTCTGTTTTATGATTACAACGGCGTAAGGTATTATGCTCATGCAGGTGCTTTCCAGGAAATCAATCGCAAGCTTAACGGCTCTGTATCTTTGCTCTGGCAGTCGATAATAGATGCTAAGAATCTTGGTATGCACAGCTTTGACCTATGGGGAGTCGCCCCGGGAGAAGACCCCAAACACAAATGGGCCGGGATTAGTAAATTCAAAAAGGGTTTCGGCGGTATCGCAGTTCAGCACCTCGGGACTTATGATATCCCGCTAAATCAAACCAAGTATAAGCTATACAAGACCTATCGAAAACTACGGGGGAGAGGCTAGTGATCCGCTTAGCAACAGATAGCGAAATAGCTAGCTGGAACGAACTGGTGCTTAACAACGCCGATGGTGGGCATATCTACCAGAGCAAAGAATGGTGTGATATCAAAGAAGCCAATGGCTGGGAGCCGGTGTATTGTATTTATGAAACCACTGCCTATGTAGTGGCATTTGTACTTTTGCGCAAGGCTGTTTCTATATTGGGTAACATATACTATTGCAGTAAGGGCCCCGGATTTTTTAAGGAGTTCATGGCCGATAAGGATTCGAAGGCGCATTTTAGTGAGTTTGTTATTGAGCTGAAGTCATTCATATCACACCACGACAGCACGGCGATATTAGTTAAGATTGAGCCTGAGCTAGAAACTGAAACTGACTTTGATCTACACAAGCTGGGTTTGATAAAAGCAAAGGCCGATTTGCAGTTTAAGGCAACGGTGTTTGTGGACATTTCTTCTGGCGAGGAAGAATTGATAGCACAGCTAAAGCAGAAGACTCGCTACAATATTCGTTTGGCCGAAAGGAAGGGCGTTGCGGTAGATCATCGTCCAATGGACGAGGCAGGCGTGGACTTGATGTACGATCTAATGCTCGCCACTAAAAAGCGCGCCGGCTTCTTCCTGCGCCAAAAGAATTACTTTAAAACCTATTGGCAAGGCTTGGCCGATGCAGGTATGGGACAGCTTCTGATTGCCTCCCACGAAGGCGATGTGCTTGGAGGCGTGTTCGTGACGGCCTTTGGTACAAAAGCTTACTACAAGGACGGAGGTTCGTTTGAGACTAAACGTAATCTGATGGCGCCGTATTTATTACAGTGGGAAGCAATGAAGTGGGCTAAAACCAAAGGAGCTACGAGCTATGATATGGTTGCTGTTCCACCAAAGAGTGAAATTGATAACCCAAACCATATGCAATACGGCTTGTACCAATTTAAGCGGATGTTTAATGAAGAAGTTACAGAGTTTGTTGGTTGCTGGGATTTGCCTATTCACCCTAAGAAATTCAAGATTTGGAACCAACAAGAGGGTTATTATTTGAAGTTATATGCAAAGATTAAGAAGAATTTATTCTGGTAAAATGGGTTTATGAAGTTCGCAGAAAACATCTTTGGAGCCTATGACATTCGTGGTAAAGTGCCACACGAACTAACACCCGAGGTAGCCAAAAACATAGGTCGGGCAATGGCCGACTATGTACCCGAAGGTCAAATTGCTGTGGGCCGAGATATGCGTCCAGATTCAGAACAACTTGCTAGATCTGTAATTGAAGGGTTATTAACCCAGGGCAGGCAAGTGGTGGACCTTGGTGAAATTACTTCGGACATGATGTATTTCGCTGTAGGAAATTACGACTACTCTGGAGGCGCTATGATCACCGCTAGTCATAATCCGGGCGAGTACAATGGGTTAAAACTCACAAATAAAGGGGTTGTGCCTATTGCCGGCGAGCAGGGTTTGTTGCAGATAAAACAGGCTTTGATCGACGATAAGTTTAAAGAATCACCCGGTAGTGGTTCTGTAACCAATAAAGACATTCTTTCGGATTGGGTTGATCATGCTCTGAATTTTGCACCCAACTTGCAACCGCTACACGTTGGTTTTGATGCCGGCAATGGAATGGCTGGAATCTTGCCGCCTGAGTTAGGCAAAAAAACACCCCTGAAAATTGAGGGGCTATTTTTGGAGCTCGATGGTACATTTCCTAACCATATGGCCAATCCGCTGATATTCGAAAACCTATCGGACTTAATCAGGCTGGTGAAGGATAATAAGCTGGATTGCGGAGTGGCTTTTGACGGCGACGGCGATAGAGGATTCTTTGTAGACGAGGCCGGCATACCAGTTACGGGCAGTGTCTTAGGGGCATTGTTGATTACGCACATATTACGTGACAATCCGGGTGCGACAATTCTGTATAACGCAATATGTTCGAGAATAGTACCCGAGACTATTGAAAAGCTCGGTGGCAAAGGCATAAGGACTAGGGTTGGTCATGGATTTATAAAAGCAGATATGCATAAGCATGGAGCGGTATTTGCCTGTGAGCACTCTGGGCATTTTTATTTTAAGGACAACTACAATGCAGATAGTGGGCTGATTCCTATATTAATGGGGCTAAGTATTCTAGGCCAATCTGGCAAGAGACTATCTGATCTCGTGAAAGGATTGCGAGCAAGCTATGTTGATTCTGGCGAAATTAACTTTGAGGTTACAGACAAGGAACTCGTGATGAAAAAACTAGCCGAAGAGTACGCCGATGGCGAACAAGACAACTTGGATGGGTTAACGGTTAATTATTCTAATTGGTGGTTCAATGTTAGACCTAGTCAGAATGAGCCTCTGTTGCGTTTAAATATTGAAGCGAAGGAACAAGACAGCTTAAATGCAAACCTAGCGACAATAACTAAGTCTATTGAATCTAACTCTTGACGAATAGGTAACTTAGGACTATTATTTGATCTTATCCGCACCGAGTAATCGGTGTAGACGCAACCTGTCAACGAGGCTAAATCATGAGGCGCTGTAACCTGACAGTCACTGGTCTTTTCTGCTGCCATCCGAGTGGTGGCCAGGGCTAAGGTGCACTGGATCAAACTTCGGCGTCGAAAGAGGAAGCCTCCCTACAAGAGGGGGAGGTAGGGCGTGCCCATAGCTTCACCGCTGCAAGCACGTATCCGAGGGCCCACCGCACGCTAGTGCGTTGAGTTCGCTCACAACCTCATGACAGGGGCCGGTCCACCCCCGACGGGTGGGCCGGCCCCACGGGATCTTTAAGTTCTGGCGGCCAGGAATGGGGAGTCCGATTGCTCGTAACACACCAAACAACGAGCAGTTGCAGGCCATGATCCACACTGGACCGCCAATTTCATCGGGAAGCCCTGGGCCTTGGCCTTGGTTACTTCCCGACCATCGTGCTGGGCTCCGTGCAGGCTAGTTCCGTAAAGGGACCGCTGCCTTCAGGGGGATCGCAAATGCACTGCAGCCACCTGCATGCGAGCCCAGCCACCCGCGCCCTAAAAAGCGCACCCGGCGCCCCACTTGGGGCAAACGTAACATCAATGTAGGCACCGAAAGGTGCTGAATTCACGGGCGAACGCCAGTGTACACATTCGCCCAGTAAGGCCCCCGGTGATCTTCGGATCACCGGGGGCCACTTCGTTTTAGTTTGTTTTTCTGGAATAATACAAAGCTATGAGTGTCTATAGAGCCCAGCAAAAAGAACGCGAGATCCGCGAAGGAATAATAGATTTATTGGCATATTTTGCAGTTTGGGATCTACGCTTGGACTTCGATACTTTATATAGCTACTTGCAGGTTAGAGCTGGTCATTTAGCCGTTAAAAAGCAGCTATTAAACATGCAAAAGAGAGGTAGAGTTAGTTTAGTTAAGGGCGGGTATGGTCTGGCTAAACACAAGTACCCGAATCAGGCTAAGTTTAGTTCTGGGCAAGCTAAGCTCTTGTTAAAGGCTAAACGCTGGTCACGGTTACTTGGTCTTTTGCCGTCGATTAAGTCTGTAGCCGTAGTTAATAGTGTTGCTTATGGCAATGTGCACTCACAGAGCGATATAGATTTGTTTATAGTAACCGCTCCAAATAGGATATTTATAACCAAAGGTGCGCTGATGTACACACTGAAGCTGTTGCGCCAGCTTGAATCGCAAGACAAGCCCGCAGGGCGCTTTAGCCTAGGTATGTTTGTAACTACCAAAGGAGTAAAGCTAGAAAAGGATATTATGAAGGTAAATGAGCCTGATCTGGTGTATCGGATGATCACGGCCAAACCAACCTACGGGAGTAAAGTTTGGTATAGCGTACTTAAAGCTGATCCGTATCTGTATGAAAAACTCCCGAATTATGTTTGGCCTAAAACAGAAATAAGGATTCACGGATCTGGGTTTAGGGCTCTTGATAGGGTCGATAACATAGGCTATCGACGTCACTTGCGGCATACGGCCAACCAAGCTAAGAGTCATCATCCCGACGCCTTCATTAGAGTTAGGCCAGATATTATTAATCTTCACCACAAAGGCACATCTGCCCAGATTGCCGACAAGTGGCAACAAATTCGTGATAATTATTAGCACTCTCCTACCGTGAGTGCTTGACAAGCGGGTTTTTACAGATATATATTAGTAGTAATTAGCACTCTATGTCTCAGAGTGCTAATGCTTTCAAAAGTATTTAACTATTAATAAGGAGGAATGAATGAAGATTCATCCATTGGCAGATCGAATTGTTTTAGAACAACTAGAACAAGAAGAACAAACTAAGAGTGGGATTATATTACCAGATAGCGCACAAGAGAAGCCTAAGATGGCTAAGGTGCTAGCGGTTGGCAAAGATGTGAAGGAAGTTAAAGAAGGTGATGTGGTTCTGTATAAAAGCTACGGACCAGATGATGTAAAAGTAGATAATACTGATTATATGGTGGCTAAAGAAGAAGATATTCTAGCCACAGTAAAGGAGAAGTAAGATGGCAAAAGATATTCTTTCAAGCGAAGAAGCTCGCAAAAAACTTAAAGCTGGTGTTGATAAACTAGCTGACACCGTAAAAGTTACTTTAGGCCCTAAAGGACGAAACGTAGTGCTCGATAAAAAGTATGGTAGTCCAACCATAACTAACGATGGTGTTACTATTGCTAAAGAAATCGAGCTAGAAGACGCCTTTGAGAACATGGGGGCTCAGATCGTTAAGGAAGTTGCTAGCAAGACTAATGACTTAGCGGGCGATGGTACTACTACTGCTACAGTATTGACGCAGGCTATTATCGACGAAGGCATTAAGAACGTTGCCGCCGGTGCTAACCCTATGGCAATTCGCCGAGGGATCGAAAAGGCTTCAGCTGCGGTATCTGCCGAGCTAGATAAGATAGCAAAGCCAGTTAAAGAAAGTAGTGAAATCGCTAACGTGGCAACTATCTCTGCTGGTGACCAAGAAGTTGGAGAGCTTATCGCAGAAGTAATGGACGTAATTGGTGCCGATGGAATCGTTACCGTAGAAGAAGGTCAAACCGTGGGATTAGATAAAGACGTCGTAGAGGGTATGCAGTTCGATAAGGGCTACGTTAGTCCATATATGGTCACCGACACAGCTCGTATGGAAGCTGTTGTTGAGGATGCTCCAATCCTGATTACTGACAAAAAGATCAGTGCAATCAATGATTTGTTGCCTTTGCTAGAAAAGCTGGCAGCTGAAGGTAAGAAGGACCTAGTGATTATAGCTGAAGAGCTAGAGGGTGAAGCTTTGACTACCTTAGTACTGAATAAGCTACGAGGTACATTTAATGCTACCGCCATTAAGGCTCCAGCTTTTGGCGATCGACGCAAAGAAATGCTACAAGACATTGCGATACTTACCGGCGGGCAAGTAATTACCGAAGAAGTGGGTATTAAGTTAGAAGATGCCACTATCGAGATGCTTGGTGAAGCACGCAAAGTAATAGCTGATAAAGACAATACTACTATTGTAGAAGGCAAGGGTCAGGAGCGTGCCATTAAGGATCGTGTTAAGCAGATTCGTCAGCAAATGGACAATACCAGCTCAGAATATGAGCTCGAGAAGCTTCAAGAGCGAGTAGCTAAGCTCGAGAGTGGCGTAGCCGTAATTAAGGTTGGAGCCGCTACCGAGGTTGAGCTTAAAGAAAAGAAAGCCCGAATCGAGGATGCAATTAACTCGACCAAGGCTGCAGTTGCCGAAGGTATTGTACCTGGTGGTGGAGCTGCTCTAATCAAGGCTCGCAAAGCTCTCGATAAGCTAGATCTTCCAGAAGAAGAGATGATTGGTATTTCTATCGTTCGTAAAGCACTAGAATCTCCTTTGCGACAAATAGCTGCTAACGCGGGAATTGATGACATTGCTGTAATCTTGGAGACGATCACCAAAGCAAACGACAATAAAACAGGATGGGATTTTGCCAAGAACGAAAAGGCTGACATGCTAGCTCGGGGTATAATCGATCCGGTTAAGGTTACCAAGAGTGCGCTTATGAACTCAACGAGTGCAGCGGCAATACTTTTAACCACGGAAGCCGCAGTAGTTGACCTGCCAGAGAAGGAAGCGCCAGCTGCGCCAGGTGGAATGCCAGACATGGGTGGCATGGGCGGAATGATGTAATTCCTTTTAAAGGGTTGACAAAACAGTAAACATATGGTAACATACAGAACTATAACTATTTAGTTAGTTTGTTCCTTGCAACCATCTTAATTAGTCCCGGAAATTTGTTCGTCATTTGGCGGATAGATTCCCGGGACTAATTT
>CAYSEY010000008.1:0-3126 GCA_964430405.1 uncultured Candidatus Saccharibacteria bacterium | reverse complement strand
AATTAGTCCCGGAAATTTGTTCGTCATTTGGCGGATAGATTCCCGGGACTAATTTGTCTACCTACCCCGGGAGGAGGATTGGTCAAATGGCCAAGAACAAGCACATCATCCCCGACTTCGTCGAGATCTTCGGGGAGGTGCGCGGTGATCCCACCAAGCACCTCAACCAGAAGACGGGCGAGGGCGGGGAGTACCTCGTCCCGGACCACGTCATCTCGCAGTTCGCCAAGGCCGTCCTGGCCTCGGAGTTCTACTGTGAGCCTTGGCTCGTTGGCTGCCAGCCGGCGACCGTGCTCTTCGAGGGCGTGATCAGCGATCTCGCCTCGGACAACCCGAGGCGAGTCCGGCAAGCGGTGAACAAGGCCTACGGGGCCGAGCATCGCATCGTGGCGATGGGGCTCGATGCCTACATCGAGTGGCGTCGAGCCGGCATGCCGGATGAGACCAAGACGGGACCGAAGCCGGCCAGCCAGGCCGTGTCGAAGCCGAGTGCGTCGCCGGCCAAGAAGGCCGCTGCCAAGCGCCCCTCCAAGCCGTCGGTGCCACTCCCGGCACTCAAGGCAGACACGGCCAACAAGCTCAACGGCTTGCTGGCCAAGCAACACCTTCTCGACCAGATGCCCGACTCAGTTCGGGAGATGGCCGAAGAGGCGCAGAAGGCGATGGCCAAGGGGCAGCTTCTGCAGCCCACCGCTGTGGCCGTTCTGGTCGCGGTGGAGCAGTGGCTGCGTCTCCGCAAGGAGTACAGGGACGAGGCTGCCAACCAGGCTGCCCTCGTTGGTGTGATCACACCGGCGATGCAACAGTACGACTACCTTCTCAACACCTTCGCGGGTGAAGAGCGTGTCGTCGAGCATCTGACGCATCTGCGCGAGGCGCTCGAGTCTGGCAGTGCCAAGGCCATCGTCTCGGCCATCAAGGCTGGCGACAGGCTTTCGGGCCTGCTCGATGGCACCATCGCTCCGGTGGTGTCCATCAACAAGCCCAAGGAGCAGACGCCCACCAACCTCGCTTCTCCGGAATACATCCGCGAGAGGCTCGGTGCCTACATCCCCGAGAGGGGACGGCCGGTGGCGGGGGCTGGCAAGGGCCAGAAGGCCAAGCGCAAGTCTGGCTGAGACCAGGGTAGACATTGGAGGGGGTCTTCGGACCCCCTCCATACCCAACTTTTACAGATCAGTTATTTATAGATAATTGATCTGTGGAAGCAAACGGGCTTTCACTGAACCGAAGGGAATCAATTTCAATGCAGATCTTCAGTGTGCAGTTCTCGGACGGCGTCGCTCTCGTCAACCACGTCGACTGCTACGACGACACCACCGGCATCTTCGAGCTCCCCGACGGCGACATCGTCACCATCGAGCCCCAGGAGCCGCCGGTCCGACTGTGGACCAAGTGCTCGCGCGAGTTCGGGATCCCCGACACCGAGCACTACTACGCCGGCCACCACCACGACAAGGCTGGCAGCCACGTCAGCCCCCGCAACCACGGCCGCAAGCCGACCGCCTGCAAGTAGATCTGTCACCCAGACTGGGGCCTTCGGGCCCCAGTCACAACTTTGTTTTTATAGAGTAGTTATTTACAATAATATTTACTCTGTAGGAACAACCCAGTTCCTCGCACCAGGAAGGAAAACATGCAGACAGCTACCAATGATCTTCAGCAGCAGAAGGCGAACGCGCTCAAGCTGCTCAAGGGCGACAGCAATGCGCGGGGCAAGGCTCTCAGGAGTCAGATCGAAGCCATCGATCCGACGGACGCCACCCGACGCGAGAAAGATCGACTCGCGGCTCTGTGCCGCAAGGTGGGGATGTATCACGCCGGATTGCCCAAGAAGCAGTTCGGTCGTCAGCCCGACTTCACACGCCCACAGAGCCACCGTGGCTCCAGGGGTCGGCAGGGCTGAGATCTTCCAGTACGGTTGGAGCCAAGCTCCCTCCATACTGGCAAGTGCCAGATTGATCAGTTCTGGTAAAAATCAGAGACTTTAAGCCCCTACCCGCCAAAAAGTCTCGTTAAAATCTGATCACCCGGGCCCCGAGCGACACAAAGTCGCTCGGGGCCCCTTCAATTTACATGCTAAAATACAGTCATGCCAAAATATCCACCACACATTACTGATTTAAAACGAGTTAATATGGTTGCAGAGTTACTAGAAAAAGAATGTATAAAGTTACTACCTTCGCTGTCACTCTCAGAGTGGAAAAAAGTCTCTAGCGATATTAGGAGTTGGTTTGAAGGAGAGAAAAGTGATCTCGCTCCAGTACATGATTTCTGGAATCTAGCTGATGGAATTATGGTTGGTTCTAAACTCAAGCAATTAGTAAGATATTTTAGTGCGGAGAACATCTCTTGGTCAAGGATAGATGTACCTGTTCAAGATATTGATATTGTTTGGCCGGTAGGTGAGTTTGTTGGTTTGGAACTTCCTTACACTCAGACAACTATTAAAGAATACTTAGCTGCGAATCCTGGAGTTTTAGAAAAGAATATAGATATGTCCAATACTTTTGAGGAAAAGTATAAGCCCAGAGAGCATTATCCAGTTATTTTGGTCGGTAAACACAGCGGTAGATTCGATATTGGTGACGGGAATCGACGAGTTCTGAGATGCATGTTGCAAAATAAACCCAAAATACCAGCTTGGGCTGGTAATTATATCAGTGGTGATGAGCCAATTAATTACTGGGTTTCCACTGGAGAGCTCCGGAAATTGTTGTACTTAGCCGAAAGAGCTAATAAAGATAATAAACCTGAAGTCATTCAATCGATTAGAGAGGTATTAAAAGAAATGTTTGAGATTAGTGAAATCGCTAAAATCAATTGGGATTTGCGTTGCAAAGATCAAAGTGACTTCTCTCGTCAACTCATGTCATAATAGATATCATGATAGATCTTAGTAAAATCCAAGAATTAGACAAACACAAAATATTTGAAATGATTGGTGCTCAGCCTGATCAATTAAGGCGGAATTATGCCGACACCATGCGCGATGACATTACTGCCGAGGAAGGTGTTGGAATAAGTAGTATTGTGCTTGCTGGCATGGGTGGCTCGGCATTAGCGGCTAATATAATTAAAAACTGGCTCTTCGATAACCTAGTAGTGCCGTTTGAGGTTGTACGA